>CAZLGE010000021.1:0-12686 GCA_964559375.1 uncultured Gammaproteobacteria bacterium
CCCTCCGCCTCCACCTCCACCGCGTCCGGCTACCAGTCGGCCCGCCCCGGCACCTTCGCCTCGCCCGCAGATGCACGATATCCGCCCTATGCCCAAAGTCATGGGGCCGATTGAAGAGTTGCAGTTTTTGGATGTTGTAAATTTTCGGCGGCTAGGGACGACGCCGGCTGAAGCGGTCAATAAAATATTCGCTAAAATCAAATTGTTGGAAAAGGATGGCTATGATAAAATGGTCTCAGGCGTGAAGGCGTGGCGGCAGAGTCCGACCAATCGCCTGTATCTGCGTCTCGGCCAAGAGGCGGTCGCCAAGGGCAAGATTTTCAAGGATGTGCTCGAAGAGCGCCGGCAGGCCGGCCAGGAATGCCTGAGTCAAGAAGAAGTCCAGGCAATTGTCAGCTTAAACGCCAAGCTCGTGTTTTAAAATATGCAGCAGTTTACCGTCCCCCAATTTATCGATGTTGAAAATAAGATTATCGGGCCGATCACTGTCCGTCAGTTTATGATCTTCCTCTCGGCGGCGATTATCATCGCCCTGGGTTACCGGTTGTTCGATTTCGCTCTTTTTGCCACGGTCGGGACGGTTGTGACGATGCTGGCGGTCGTCTTCGCCTTCGTTAGGATTAATGCTCAGCCCTTCCACCTATTCGCCCTGAGTGTAGCTCAGACGCTGCGCCGCCCCAAGACCAGGGTTTGGAATAATCGGTTGATGGCTCCCGATTTGGAGGAGTTCATCGCCGCTCCAGTATTGTCCGCCCCGACCCCGGCCAAGGTGTTTAAGAAGTCGCGGTTGGCCGAGCTAGCGCTCATCGTCGATACTAAAGGGAAATATAAAGGAGAATAAGCAACTATGGCAAAAAATTCAGGAAAAAATAAGATCGGTGTCTCGACTCAGCAGTATCTCAATATTGCTGAAATTAAGGATAACACCGTAGTCATGAAAGACGGCACTCTTAGGGCCGTCCTTCTCGTATCCAGTATCAATTTTGCCCTGAAGAGCGAGGACGAGCAGAATGCCGTCATTGATGCTTATGCCCGCTTTTTAAATAATATCGGTTTTACCCTCCAGATCGTCATCCAGTCGCGCGAACTGGATATCGACAACTACCTACAATATCTCAAAGGGAAGGAAAAAGCCCAGACTAATAAGTTGCTTAAGGTCCAGACGGCCGATTACATGGAATATATCAAGGAACTTATTTCGCTGGGTAAGATCATGAACAAGCGTTTTTTTGTTATCGTCCCTTATAACGCGATGACTGACAAGCATAAGAGTTTCTTTAGCCAAGTGGGGGAAGCTTTGAAACCGGCCACAATTATCAAGCTTAAAGAGAAGACCTTCCGGACTTATCAGGAAATGCTCGCTCGCCGTATCGACAGCGTAATCGGCGGTCTGGAATCGCTCGGTGTGGCGGTCGCCCGCCTCGACACTCAAAGCCTGATAGAGCTGTACTACAAGACTTATAATCCTGAAACGGCTAAGAATCAGGAACTTGTGGATTTGGATAAGATTCGGGTTGGCGAATATTAAGTTTCAATTTTCCGTTATTTAGCTATGATAAATTTTAATAAGGACGACCAACCAAATAAGATCACCCTGAATACGCCGATCGGTCCGGGTGCCCGGACGGCGCAGCCTCTTATTGAGGCTGACCCCGAGCTGACGCGGGAGGTGATCGAGGAAGAGAAGGCGTACCGCCGCGGCGTCCTTAGTGTCCGCGATATCATCGCGCCAGCCAGTCTGAAGATCGACGCCAATCATTTGCGGCTGGGTGACCGTTTCTTGCGGACCATGTTTGTCATCAGCTACCCCCGCTATATTTCTGTCGGTTGGTTCGCGCCGATTATCAACCTGAATTATACTTTTGACGTCTCGATGTTCTTTTATCCGGTTAAGAGCGCCATCATCCTGAAACAGCTCAAGAACAAGGTTGGCGCCCTGGAGGCCCAGATTATCGCCGATGCCGAGAAAGGCGCGGCTCGTGACCCGCTAAGAGAAACAGCGCTCAGAGACATCGAATATTTGCGCGACGCCCTGACCCAGGGGACGGAGAAGTTTTTTCAATTTTCGTTGTATATCACCCTGTATGAGAAGAGCCTGGAAGACCTCGACCGCTTATCTGACCAGGTCGAAGATTTGTTCGGTTCTCGCCTCGTCTATTCCCGCCGTGTTTATTATCAATCGGAGCAGGGCTTCAACTCAACCATGCCGTTGGGCGACGACGAGCTGTATATCACCTTCAACATGAACTCGTCGCCAATTGCTTCATCCTTCCCGTTCATTTCAAGTGAACTGACGAGTGACCAGGGCATACTTTACGGCATCAACCGCCATAATAACAGTCTCATCCTGTTCGACCGTTTTTCTCTTCAAAACGCGAATTCAGTAGTCTTTGCCACTTCCGGCGCCGGTAAGAGCTATGCCATCAAGTTGGAAATATTGCGTTCGCTCATGCTCGGGAGTGACGTGATTGTCATTGATCCAGAATACGAATATAAGCACCTCGCTGAAGCGGTGGGTGGCACGTATATTAATATTTCCCTGTCTTCGGAAAATAAGATCAACCCCTTTGATTTGCCGCGCTCGATTGGTGGGGAAGCCAAGCCGAAAGATATCATTCGGAGTGCGGTCATCACCCTCAAGGGTTTGGTCCGACTCATGTTGGGTAATTTGAGTTACGACGAAGATTCGATCATTGATCGCGCTCTTTTAGAGACTTACGCTAAGAAAGATATTACTCCCGATTCTGACCTGTCGAAGATTGATCCGCCGATCATGTCCGACTTCGAACAGATTCTCGATGGCATGGAAGGTGGCGTTAACCTGGCACTCCGGTTACGCAAATATACCGAGGGTACTTTCGCTGGCCTCTTGAATAATCAGACAAACGTCGAGATGTCCAACCAGTTGGTTTGCTTCTCGGTCCGTGATCTGGAAGACGAACTCAGACCGATTGCCATTTATACGATTGTTAATTATATCTGGAATGTCGTTCGCAGTGAGATGAAAAAGCGCATCCTGGTTATTGATGAAGCTTGGTGGATGATGCAGCATGAAGATAGCGCTAAATTTATCTTCGCGCTCGTCAAGCGGTGCCGCAAGTACTATCTGGGCGTGACCACAATTACCCAAGACGTCAATGATTTTCTAGCTTCACCCTATGGCCAGGCGATCGTTAATAATTCTTCACTTCAGATCCTGCTCAAACAGTCGCCGGCCGCTATCGATTTGATTCAGAAAACCTTTCTTCTGACCGAAGGCGAAAAATATCTGCTTTTGGAATGCGGTGTCGGCGAAGGGATATTTTTCGCCGGTAATAAGCATGTGGCCATGAAGGTCGTCGCCTCCTATACTGAGGATCAGCTTATAACTTCTGACCCGCGGCAGCTCTTAGAAATCGAAGAAGCGAAGCGGGAGTTCGAAGAGAGCCAGGGAGAACCCGAAAATATTTAGTTATAAAAATATATGCAAAGCGATCGCAAAAAAATCGGTCTCACCCTTATCATAATTGGTTTGGTGATCATCGGTCTCATTATTTATTTCGGCTTCATCCGTGAAACCGAGGAAGAGCCGGCAATAATCCCGTCCGTTGATACGCCGGCTGGTCAGCTTCCCGGTGGTTTTGAGACCGGTACCACTACACCAAGCGACCACCCGGCCGCTTCGCAGGAGTATGACATATCTAAAGAGGCGCCGCGTGAATTTGCCGCCGCCGACTTGGCCAAGCGGGCCGAAAACTATGCTGCTCGCCTGGGTTCCTACTCCAGTCAGTCCGATTACAGCAATTTTACGGACTTGAAAATGTATATGACCGAACCGATGCGGACCTGGGTCGATCAGCAGATTGAAGAGTTACAAGCTAAAAACCGCAACCAGGGTTATTATGGGATTGTCACTAACGCCCTGACCGCCGACGTTAAGAGTTTTGATGATGACGCCGGTACCGCCGAAGTGCAGATCGTTACCCAGCGGCGGGAAAGCACGGAAGCGATCGGTGGCGGTGAATCATTTCGCCAGTCTATCACCCTGCGCTTTGTAAAGATCGGTGGCGAGTGGTTGATTGACGGAGCTTATTGGGAGTAGACTGGTAGCGACTAAGCCGCCTAATCTATAAACATGGCTAATCAATTGAAGAACATTTTTGTGTGTCAAAACTGCGACGCCCAGTTCCCAAAGTGGAGTGGGCGTTGTTCGGAATGCGGCTCTTGGGGTACCTTGGCGGCCGCCGTGACCGACGCCAGAGAAGAGAAAAAAGCGACCGCCAAGAAACTGGGCGGCGCAGAAATTATTGATTTGTCCAGTGTCACGTCAGCTTCCTTAGAGCGTCTCAAGACCGGAATTGGAGAGATTGATCGGGTTCTCGGGGGTGGGCTCGTATCGGGCTCTCTTGTCCTTTTGAGCGGGGAACCGGGTATCGGCAAATCTACGCTGGTCGCCCAGATAGCTGCTGCCTTGTCAGCGGGAGCGAAGAAATCTTGCCAATCGATCTACGTAAGCGGGGAAGAATCGGCCGCGCAAGTAAAATCTCGACTCGATCGTTTGCCGGGTGGCGCTGGAAATCTCAAGTTTATTTCCGAAACCAGCGTCGAGAAGATTGCTGCGGCGGTCTTGGCCAGCCAGCCCGATATTTTGATCATCGATTCGATCCAGACCGTTTATTCTAGTCTCATCCCAGCCGAAGCCGGCGGCATCACCCAGATTCGGGCGGCGGCCGTGAAATTTTTAGAACTCGCCAAAGAGCATGATATCGCAGTTTTTCTGATCGGTCACATCACGAAAGACGGCCAGATTGCCGGACCTAAGTCCCTTGAACACATTGTTGATACGGTCCTATATCTGGAAAATGAGAATAACAATAATTACTGTCTACTCCGGGCGGCTAAGAACCGTTTCGGGTCGGTGAACGAACTTGGTGTCCTGGAAATGACTGGTGCTGGTTTTAAGGAAGTGAAGAATCCCAGTCTGGTTTTTGTCGATAGCACGGTCGGCGATATCTCCGGTTCGGTTATCGGTTGTGTCATGGAGGGTACACGTCCCTTCCTAGTTGATCTTCAGGCTCTAGTTACGAAAACCGTCTTTGGTTACCCGCAACGTAAAGCGAGCGGGTTTGACCTTAACCGTCTACAAGTCTTGAGCGCCGTTATTTCTAAACGAACCAAGATAAATCTGACAAGCCAAGATATCATTTTGAATGTCGTGGGTGGCCTGAAGATCAGCGACCCTGCGCTTGATCTTGCCGCTTGTTCCGCCATTATCGCTTCCCAGCTCAATAAGAATTTCGACCGCCAGACGTTGGTTATCGGGGAAGTCGGTTTGGGCGCGGAAGTGAGGAGCGTGGCCAAACTGGAACAGCGCCTACAGGAAGCCGCGCGGCTCGGTTTTAAGAAAGCGATCATCCCCCGGACTGAAAAACTGAAATTGACCGGCGCCGCCGCTAAGTTAGATTTGATTCCGGTTAAGAATTTAAGTGAACTAGCCGAAATAATCAGATGATAGGTGATCGGTAATTTATCTTATAAAAAAGCCGCTTTGTAGGCAAGGCGGCTTATTATTAATACTCCGGGATCACTCTATAAAAAAGCGGCTCTGTATGGGCCGCTTGAAGGTCTTAAGAAGAACAAAAGATATTATCCATCTTGTCATCTATCGTGTAAACTGCTTTTTTCGGGGACAGCCTGCTCATCAAGATAAGTTTCGGTTTTTGTGTCGGCGGTACACCCTTTTTATGTCCCATGGCTCTGGCTTCTGCAGGTGTCAGAGAAAAGATTTTTAAAAAGGCGTCGGCGGCGGCGTCATGATCGGTAAATGTCAGCTCGGTAAAACGTACCGATACATTGTTAAGGCTATCGGGGACCATTATTTCCGCAACATAGCCCCTTTTACGAGAACGATAACCATTTATCAAAGCGACATTCTTGCCCCGGTAAAGAGTCATACAGATTGGTTTACACATACTTTAACTCCGTTTCGCTCATAGAGAGCAGTTTTGTGGCGCAGATGCGCCAGGTTTTTAAAGAAAGTTAATTATATTTTGATACTACAATTATTTTAATATTACGTCAATAATTGAGTTTGTGGATAAGTTTAGTATCAATATTGACAACTTTTTATAAATATGTTATAATAACCTCAGTTCGTTAAGACAGCGGTTGGTTTATTTGATGTGTTTTTATGTGTACTATAAGTTAGCATGAAATTAGGTCAAACAAACTAAAATAATAAAAAAAAGGATAAGTCATGAAATTAAGAGTGTTCGTTCTTTCAATAGTTTATATTCTCAGTTTAATTGCCATCATCATCATCCTGCTATCTGCATTTGCCTTCTCTTGGGGGCTAGCCTCCGAAGATTCTTACCCCGGAGAGTTTCTGCTCTGGGTAGTGCAGACGCCGGTGATTTTAACTCTGATTTATTTCTCAACCCTGATGTTTTTCCGGGTTGTCCAAACAGAGGGAGGCCTATACTGGCAAAAATGGTTAAAAAAAGCCGAGAGAGGCTTCGATAACCTGATGGCCAAGATTGACTAGAATTTTTCGAAAGAGGACTTACAATTGTAAGTCCTTTTTTCCATTATTCTAGATGTACGCTTTTTTCCCATTCCCCTAGTTTTTCTCTCAGCTCGGGGAATTTTTTTAATTCCGGATCTTTACCGATCAGCGTCGCTGCTTCCGCTTGAGCTTTTTTGATATTTGCGTAATCAAAGAGCGAAGCTATCTGCAGTTCGGGGAAGCCGCTTTGCCCCGTGCCGTACAATTCGCCGCCGCCGCGCAGCCTGAGGTCGATTCTAGCTAGCTCAAACCCGTCTTGATGTTTACTAAGCGCTTCTAGCCGCTCCCGAGCGCGGGGACTGCCGATCTCTTCGGCCGACGGGAAGAGGAAGCAGTGTGATTGCCGCTCGCTCCGGCCGACGCGTCCGCGAAATTGGTGCAGCTGGGCAAGGCCAAAACGTTCCGCGCCTTCGATCAGCATCATGGTCGCATTAGGGACATCGATCCCCACTTCTATCACCGAAGTGGAGACGAGGACCTGGGTCTCATTAGCCAAGAAGCTGGCCATGATCTTTTCTTTTTCATCCGTCTTGAGTTTGCCGTGTAACAGGCCCACCCTCAAGTCCGGAAATATTTCTTTGTCCAGACGGGCATGTTCTTCTTTAACTGATCTGACCCCGAGCCGGTCGGAGGCCTCGATAAGGGGGCAGACGACAAAAGCTTGCCGTCCGTCTCGTATTTGGGCGCGGATGAAGTCATAGGCCGCAGAGCGCTCATTTTCCAAAATTATCTTGGTGATTGTTGCCCGTCGCCCGAGCGGTTTTTCTTTGATAAGCGACATATCCAGATCGCCATAGATGGCGAGAGCGAGCGAGCGAGGGATCGGGGTGGCGGTCAGAGATAGGAAGTGCGGTGTTAAATTATCATGAGGGTTGAAATCTAGAATTTTGGCGCGCTGGGCAACACCAAAACGGTGCTGTTCGTCGACGACAGTCAGAGAGAGATTCGGGAGAACCGTTTTTTCCTGGATGATGGCGTGGGTGCCAATCACGATGTCCGCCTGGGCTGCTTGTTGGCGTTCTGGTGCCTTAGTGGTCCGGGTCAGCAGGCTGATCTGGAAGCCGTAAGGGGCCAGTAAAGCGGATACCGTGGCATGATGTTGGCGCGCTAGTATTTCCGTCGGGGCCATAAGAGCTGATTGTCTCTTGTTAAGCGCGGCGTTCAGGAGAGCTAAGATAACCACTAGTGTCTTGCCGCTTCCCACATCGCCCGCTAAAAGACGGCTCATGGGTACGGGCTTGGCCATATCTTGGAGAATTTCCCAAGCGGCTTTACGCTGAGCGTCGGTCAGACGAAAAGGTAAGGAAGAGACAAATTTTTTAGTTTCCATTTCCCGAAAAGAGAGAGGAATGGCGCGGCGGGACTGGAGTTCACGCTTGGTTATCTGCGCTCTTAGTTGTCTCAGAAATAGTTCGGCGAAGATTAACCGCTTTTGGCCAGCTAGGATATCTTCTTGGTTTCTGGGGAAATGGATTTGAGAAAGAGCGTCTGGGAGTTTGAGGAGGCCGAGACGTCCCCTTATCTCCTCGGGCAGCCAGTCCTTGACATGCGCGGCGAGAGGTAGGACTTCTTTTACCAGGAAGCGGATTTGTTTCTGGGTTAGGTTGGCGGTTAGATGATAGTTCGGGACGAGGCCGACAGTGTGGATCGCTCCCGTGTAATATATTTTTTCTATGATCGGTGAAAGCATTGTCAGTTGCCCGTAGCTTTCCGTGACCCGGCCAGCCAGAGAGATCTGGTCGCCGACCCGGTAGCTCCTGGTGAGGAACGGCTGGTTGAACCAAATTACCTTAATCGTCCCGCTTTCATCAGCGACGAGCGCTTCCGTTATATACATGCGCCGCCGGGGACTTTTTTTGTTATTGATCAGCTCGATCGTCCCTGTGATATTGACACTAGTGTCTGGCTTGAGGTCGTCGATGGGCACGGTTTGGCTGAAATCGTCGTATCGGAAAGGCAAATAAAAAAGCAGGTCTTGGATGTTTTCCAGACCCAGCTTTTTTAGCAGGGAAGCGGTGGCTTTCCCTACGCGATGCAGTTCGGTTATCGGTGAAGTGAGATTAAGCATACGATGTGCCCTCGCCAGGAATCGAACCTGGATTTCAAGATCCGCAATCTTGCGTCCTATCCGTTGAACGACGAAGGCCGACTACCCTATCTTATTATAGTTTCAGCGCTTTCGTCAACTGCTCACTGAGGGGCGGATCGGTTCTCTCCAGGTCTTCATCTAGGTATTTGATCAGGAAATTGCGGACGGTAAGAGCGTCCATACGTCGGAGCGGAACAGATAAGCGAGGGCGTAAGCCGCTATTAAACTCCAGATACAGGTTTTTCAAACTCTGTTTCGGCTTATATAAGACAGAAAAGTTTTTGAATTGATCGTAATCGTATAATTTAGGTCCGATCTTCACCCCCTCTGGCCCAAGTTCGAACTGGAGCATGAGTGGCGGTTGGTTGTCCTTGATGATCATGACGATGGTCGTGATCATTATGATCAGGGCGAAGAGGAAGTTGGAACTGAGGCCGAGAAACACCAAGCGCCAGTCGCGGATCGTAAAAAAACAGAAAAAGAGGAAAAGGAAAGCCAAGATGCCCGTAATGATATACCAATTACGGCCGCGATCTGGCTTACGATATTCGGGTATTTCCCATCTCAGATAACCTGGTGAGTTATCGGCCATAGTGTTTGAGGTTAGCCTTACCGATCAGCCTCAGGCTACGAAGCTCTAGTTTGGCAAGGCAAGTTAGATTTATATAGTAATTATACCATAAAAATAAAAAAACAGGCATAGTTTGCGCTTCTTAGATAACCAAAAAAGAGGCGTAGGCCTCTTTTTACTATTTGCTAGGGGATTTGGGTTTATTTTAATAAATCATCGACCTTGCAACCAAGCGCGTCGGCGATCTTTTTGACAGTGTCCACCCGGGGGGCGAGCGTGGCGCCTGATTCGATCTTAGTTATCGTGTGCAGGGTTACGTCAGCGAGCTTAGAGAGTTTGTCTTGGGATAAACTTAATTTTATCCTGGACTTTTTGATATTTTTAGCAACAGAGACAGTTATTTCGGCCATATTGGTTTTTATGAAAAGTTTTATTTTTTCATAGTTTATTAATTATATAAAGTATATAATATTAAAAGTTAATGTCAATCCTAACTGAGAAATGGCTTATAACTTAAAACCTAAAACTAAAAAGAAGAGAGGTAAACAGGGATTTTTTCGTGCTTTACTTTTTATCAGTAAAGACGACTAGCCGATCAGAATAAGTTTTCGCCTCCTTATCCCAGGCGCCCACGCAAGTGACCAGGTTAAGGTTTATTTTTCCTGCGCGCGGACCGAATATGTCAATAGTATCGGCATCCTTGTCGTATATCCGGGTTTCTCGAACCACAAAAGCTGTCGTCTCACCCGTTTCGTCTTCCAGATATACCATGTCCCCCTCTTTCAATTCGTGCAGATTGTTAAACACCGCCGGTTCATTATTTTTCCAGTCGTAATGTCCGGCGATCACGGCGCTACCGCTTTCCCCAGGCCGTGGCCCCAGGTTGAACCAGGCCGTTTCTGCAGGGTTTTGGGGCGAATCCATCGCACCTTTCGGTGTGAGGCCCACGGCAGTGACTACCGAATCCACGCCGATTGTGGGAATCTTGAGACGCATCAGCCAGCCGGCGTCTGGATGGGGCCGGCTGCTCTTAATCTGGTCAGAGAGGGTGATAGTATTTTTCAATATGTGATCATATCCTTCGTACCTTGAATCACGCGCGGCATAATAAAATATAAACGCCGCGAAAAAAAGTAATCCGAAAATAATCACAGCCAGTTGTTTCCGCTCACGGATTTTCTCTGATCGCATGTTTTTAAGATAGCCGATTATGGCCGCTTGGCTTACGTAATCTGTTTTTTAGCAGCAGGATAGAAAACATGGACACAACCAGGATGGCTAACACTGGGAGTTTCGGAAGATTGTTCCTATCGGGCGCAAATCCTGTGTCGGGCAGTTTTGGCGTGGTGGTGTTGGCTGTTACCGGGATAGTTGGAGTCGGAGGGGCGACCACGACCGTAGCGATTGCAAAATCTGTAGCCGTCAAACCATTCGCGTCGCCGCTGGCCACCGCGGTATTGGTAATCGTGCTAGTAAGATTGGTGCGGCAGGTATATAGCCAGGTTTCGTTAACATCAAGCCGAGAATCATTGTTTGTATCTCCGGAGACATAATTTATCGGGCCACATTTGTCATCGGTCAGGCGGACATTGGTCAGCGGAACTGTCCCTGGATTAGTGACTCTTTTGGTATAGGTAACCATTCCACCGCCCGCCGGTAGCGTTAAGGGGTTGGGGATTTTTGTCACATGGATCAGCGGGGGTACGACTGGTATGCCTACAATAACCGTGGCGCTGGCGATATCGGTTGCCATCAGGCCGTTGGCCCGACCGGTCGCGACCACGGTGTTAGTGTGTGTTTCCGTAAGCGTGGTGGCGCAGCGGTAAACCCAGGTTTCATCGACAGCCAGCACTCCGTCATTATTAGTATCTCCAGCCGCCAAGAAAATTGAGGGGCAAGTATCGCCGGCCATCGTGATATCGCTTACTGGGACGGTGCCGATATTACTTAGGGTATAGGTGTAACTCACCAAGCCGGGACCGGCGGGTAGAGATAAGGGGTCGGGCACCTTAATGACGTAGATGAGTGGAGGAACCGGCGGGGCGAATCCGCCGCCCGATGAAGGAGGAGCTAGATCATCATTAGTAATCGTACAAACCTTGTTATCACCGGGAAAAAGGGTGACATTACCGTTTATATCGCAATCACCACTGAAACTAGATGAGTAGAGGACGTCGACATCTTCACTAACCGTGTATGTGCCGGCGCTTAGCGAATAAGAAGTCCCGGGTGCTATGCTGCCGGCTGCCGGGCTCCCCGCCACGTCGATGCCGAAAAGCTTGACGTGTAGATTGAAAGAAGCGGCAGTTGCGTTGCCGCCGTTATTAAGAATAACTTCCTTGATGACGCGGAGGTTGGCGGTGGTTGAGCAGACCGGCACGGAAATTGTATCCGTGTCAGTGGTGACCGTTCCGCCAAAAGCTAGCGCCTGTCCGGTCAACGTGGTGTTAGCGCCGATGGTGATACCGGCGTCACTGATAATGGTCCCCACGAAGTTCGTATTAGCAGCTAATGTCGTGGCTTGGGTCGGCGTCCAAAAGACATCGCAAGCCGACGCACCGGTCAGGGTGATGACCGCTCCGGCCGTAGAGGTGAGGGCGCCATCAGTTCGGAAGATATAGGTGCCGCTACCGTTCAGGGTAAGCGGACCGCCCACATCCATCGCTCCGGTACTGCAATATACTCCCGGCTCATATACGCCGCTGGCACCATGCGTTATATCGGTCGAGAGATCAATTGGTCCGGGTGCAAAAGTGAAGGTGCAGAGTTGTGTCGCCAGGGCGGATAAGGCCGTACCCTGGTTGGCGCCGGCGATGGCGTAGGGGCTGCCGGAACCATAGTTCGCATGGACGCCGGCCGGGGCGACCGCTGGTCCGGTGGTAAAGCCAATATCGCCGTTTACCTTGGTTCCAACCACCGTGTTAGTGTAGGTGCTCGATAGTATGGCATAAGAGGAGGCGGCTCCCAGGGATGGCGTTGTGGCGGCGCGGATAGGGGTTGGCAGGGAACTCAAGCCCAAGCCCAGAGCGGCCGCTATACCTATGATTTTTATTAATGTTTTCATAATTTTGCTAATTTTAAGAAAAAAACAAATAGTTTTAATGATTTTTTTTCAATAGTTTATTATTAATTTATTATACTAATATAATAGCATATTTTTTATTATACTACTATAGTACTAGTAAATTTATTAAAATAGGAATTTATAGTTTTAAATTGGCCTGGTATTTAAGTACAAATAGAAGTATAAATTGGACAGGACAGAGAGGCCCGGTGCCTTAGGGGTAGGGATTTTGACCACTTATGTTAATAATTGACTAAGTCACCATCTATTGATACTATGGTATTTGTTCAATGATTACGCTATTTTTGAGTAGTGGTAAGCAAGAGGAGAGGTGGCTGAGTGGCTGAAAGCGGCAGGTTGCTAACCTGTTATAGGAGTTTATTCTCCTATCGAGGGTTCGAATCCCTCCTTCTCCGCA
>CAZLGE010000022.1:0-12006 GCA_964559375.1 uncultured Gammaproteobacteria bacterium
GGCGAGCTGACGCCAGACGGCGATGATGAGCTGGAAAAACCAGCTTTGGCCGAACCGGCAATGGACGTTTTTTTAGAATTTACTGTGACACCTGAAGTAGCGGGCAGGTCGGTGGCGGCCGGCGGAGACGGCGAGACTTTAGGGGATGACGCGGTTACGCCAGCATTATTCTTATTGATTATCGCGGCCGGTAAGACTGACGGGTCGCTCTCATTTTTTTCTCCGTCGTCATTCAGGACAATCTCCGTCGCCGTCTCCGAACCAAACAACTTATCACCTAATTGTCCCACTAATTCACCGGCTTTATGGGCCAAATTCTTGATTGACGACCAAGGATTATTTATCAGGCTCCATCTTAAACCGATTGACAACCAATCCATATCTCCCCGGACTTCCGAAGAAGAAAACGAAGAGGCAATTGGAATATCCGCCGCGACCGGTGTGAGCGTCGGCTGGATAAACTGCGTGTAGGGCATGAAGATGTAACGTTTTCCGTCCCGCTCCACTCCGGCATCGAAACCGACAAGCTCCGGCGCTGGAAAGAGCAGATCACGCCGCCTGGCGATCTCGGAAAATTCCCGCTCGCGCGAAAAACGGTCGCCGTCGTCGTTTGCTGGACTATAATCGTCAAACCCGTCCGGCGTGATGTCAATAGCGTAATATGTACTGTCATATTCCAAAGCCGCCAGGTTATTGGGGTTAGAAATATCAGCGCTCTCATAAATCTTTTCCGTCAGTCCGACGCAGGTCCACTGTCCGCTACGCGCGCCCTTTTGTCGCTGGAATCCAAAGTCATAGGCCAAATTTTGGCCCACCAGACTTTTAGCAATTGCCACGGCCTTAGCCTGGCGAAGCGGGCTGAGACCGGCGGGAAGACGGGCGCCAAGAAAAGTTTCGCCGTCGGCGCGGTTCACAAAATATTTGGCCGGAGTCTTAACAATACCGCTACCAGAAGCCTCAACCACATAATCTATTCCCTCCTCTCGGCCGATATACATCGCCACGTGGCCAGCGTGAATATTTTTTATTATTCCGCCACGTATCTCCAATAATGATCCCTGGTAACCAAACATCTGTCCGCCGCTGGAACTACGATAAAGCAGAGTGCCGGGCGCCATAGCGCCGCACCGGGCCGGCCAGGTGAACACTAGTAACCACATCATTAATAGGAAATTTATTCGTAAAAAAATAGGCAACATAATCGTTATTCATTATAATATTCATCCCAGTCTTCGCGACTTATCTCCGGTAGCGGCCACTCGCCGCCGTCCGGACCACCGTCCGCCTCGAAACGATTCAAATTATCGGCGCTCAGCGCCCGGCTAATTGGATCAAGCGCTGCTGAACCATAGGCCAGGCGCAACACTTCCGAGCTCTCGTCTGGGAACAAAGGATAATAATCGCCAAGCAACATAACAAGTATCTGCCGCAGACGCCGGTCTTGAGACGCGTCCAGAATCATCTTTCCTAGAGATTCCACCTGATCCGGGCTGAAGGCCGTCCGCTTGTCCGGTTGAGTGCTAATTGCCCTAACCGCCTCCCGCTTGATCAGGAAATCTTTTCCTGAGGATAAGATCGAGAAATAATAATCAATTGGGCCACGGACGTCGGACTCCGAGACAGACAGGTCGAGCGCCGTTGGATCAAAATCAGCCAGAATCTCAGCCGCCAGCTGCGGCATAGCCTCCGGATCGGCCAGATAATCGCGCAGATATATTGGCGGGTTAGCGGAACCGGCGGCTTCCCGCCAGATAGATATGAGTTCCGCCCTAAATTCCCAACTGGAGCGTGAATCAAAGAAGAATCTCTTAATCTGCCGAGCAAGGCGCGAGTCGGGATCATTTTTTAGGGCAGCGATGACCATCTCGGATGCCCGCCGCCGACGCAACTGGCAACTTTCATGGCAGATCGTCTCGCTCTGCCAAGAACCCCTTAGCTCCGCCAGGCTCAGTTCCGCCGGACTAATGAATATGAGGGCGACCAACAAATAAAGCAAGCTACCGCCAAAAATCAGCGCCAAAATGAAAATAATCTTCCGGCGACGGGAGGATCTTCGGGAGGGAAATAATTTCCTCACCCATTTTTTTAACCGTTCGCGCATATATTTTAAAAAATAAGACGCCTTCAACTATAGCAAACACCCCCTGACGGGACGTTAAGATAACCCTAAATTTTTCCCCAATAAAAAAAGACCGGGCGACAGCCCGGTCTCGATTAATTCGATCTACTCTTCTAGGCGCATAGTGCTAATAAACTCCGCCCATTTGGCGGCTGTTTCCTTATCGAGCAGGATGGCTCGGTCCACCGCTTCCTCGGCCGCCTCCGGCGCGCCGGCAATCATATACAGCTTAGCCAGATTGAGCCAGGACTGGGCATCATAGGCATTTAGCGCGACCATCCTCTCCGCCAGCTGTAAAGAGCGGACGAAATCGCCTCGTGGCGCATAGTAATTGAGCGCTTGAGCCAGAACGGTGGGGGAGTTTATGTCCGCTGCTCCTCCCAGGTCGACGCAGCGGTCGAGCGGCTCGCCGATCTTGGCGGCATATTCCTCGGCCCGGTCTTTATCGGCCGTTTCCAAAAAGAAATAAAACTGGGCCAAGCGACAGTGGCCTTCGGAATAGGCGGGGTTCAGGCTGATGGCGTATTCCAGGGTTTCGATCGCCTCCTCCCTTTCACCGCGGGCAAGCTGCATCTGGGCTTTAACAACATAAACCGGCACGCGGCCCGGACTTGATTCCAGAGAGTATTCGATCGCCTCAAGCGCCAGCGAAGAATAATAATTGAAACGATCGAGATCCTGATAAAAATAACGGGCGGCCGTATCCCGGATCTGAGCCAGCTGCAGCTGAGACAGGCTATCAAAGGGGTTTTTCGCCACATTCTTTTCCGCCAGCTCTATGCCGTACGCTAAAACCTGTTCGGCTTGAGTTTCGGTCAACGACTGAAGAAGGGGCGGGTTAGCCGTTAACAGGTTAATAAGCGTGACGCGTCCATCCTGATCAAGCGGGGTGCCAATCAGGGCCGCCTGATAGCTCAAGACGCCACTCGCCAGCTTACCTTCAAGTATCCGGCCATACCCGTCGATAACTCCGCCCAGCATGCGCCAGGGCCGATAATTATACTGATAGACAACTAAGGCCATAAGAGCCAGAAAAAGGACGAGCAGACTAAGTTCCCATCTCGACCCGACAGTCAGGCGCCGTTTACCAATCGCCTCGCCTTCAGCCGTCTCTTGTCTACCAAGCTCCGCCGATTCCTCGGTCGAGTCCTGGCTCAGCCAATATATATAGCCCAAGGTAGTCATCAGGCCGATATAGGTAGTATAGGAATCAAATATCGCCAGATTCTGAACGAAATAAGCGGCCAGGAGGGCGATAATCACGATGAGCTCTGAACTCTGCCCTCCAGCGCGTCCACCAGACGCGCGGAATCGTTTAAAAAGGTAATAACCAGCCGCCACAAAAATACTGAGATATGTAATAAGACCAACCAGCCCGGTTGTCGAGGCGATGTCAATTAGATTATTATGGGCGCGGTCAAAATAAGTTTCTACCTTGTCGTAGTTATAGAACACCGGATCAAAATGCTTATCAAAAATGATAGCGTAATTACCAAAACCAGTTCCAAACAACGGATGATACCTGAACTCAGCGGCTGCGCCGCGCCAAGAAATAAGCCGCGTCTGGAAGGTCGCTTTCTCGGAAGTCAGATTACGAAGGAAGCTCCCCTGAAACCAGGCGCTCTCGCTCTGCGAAAAGATCGCTAGGATGCCTAAGACAGCGATCAGAAAAACAACCACTGACCAGCGCCGCCGCTTAGCATCACGATGGAGGATCCCTAGTAAAAGAACCGCTAGGAGAAGCCCGGCCGCGAGTCCGATAATCGCCCCCGAAGTCCGAGTCAGAGCAAATTCCCAAAGCATGAAGCCCAGGGCGGGAACATAAAGCCAGCGCCACCAATTACGCGGCGAACGAAGAAAAAGAAGGACCGCAAAAAAAAGATTGAAAATTAAATAACCGCTGACATAGGCCGTATTCCCGATCCGCGTGTAGACATTCTCGCCAAAGACGCCAATCAGGCTGATAACCGTGGCCACGGCCACGGAGGTCATTAAAAATAGCCGCCAGTCGCTGGCCGTCTGAAAAACGGTGATCAAGATAAAGTAGAAAATCAAGAAATGAAAAAGATGAAAAAAGCCGAGCATACGTTCGGCGTCACCCCAAAAACTTAGTCCCGGATCAACGCTCACAGCAATCGAGGCCAGGACCGCTAAAAAATAGGCAACCAGCCCCCAGCTTATATAGCTCTTCTTGGGCCGATACTCCGGGTAGCGCATTATAAATACCAGCCAGACCGCCAGGAGGAACTCCATGAGGACATTGAAAGCCAGTTGCTTGGAGGTGATATATGGGAAAAGCAGATCGCGGAAAACAAAGAAAACGATAAAGAGCGAGGCAATAAGCCCGCCCCGGAGGAAGCGCAAATAGACTTTAGCTGGCATAGTTACAAACCCGTCAGTTACCTTAAAACAGCAACCGTCGCGGACGTTGTGTTAAATATGCTTAGATTATAGCATAAAACAAAAAAACCGAGCTACCAGCTAATTATTTTCTCTCGACTAGATGTGAATCGCTATTTATAAACAGCCGCCTTACGTCCACGTTCCGCTAAGCCAGAAAAACTGGGTAAGATCAGGTCCACACCCAGAGCATCCGCCACCTTCTTTAAAAAACCAAGGCTAGGGAGGCCGGCGCTGCCATTTTCCAAGCGGGCGACGCTGGGCTGCTTAGTATCCAAGCGTTCGGCCAGAGCAGCCTGAGACAAGCCCTTATCTAAGCGTAATCTTTTCACCCGCCAACCGATCTCGACGGCCGGGTCTGGCGTGACATACGCCCGAGCGAACTCCGGGTCTTTTAGCAGTTCTTTCTTCAATTCTTCATGGCTGATATATTTCATATCGATATATTGGCTCTTTTTACCGCTTTTACTAATTCTTGCCGCCTGATTTTTTGCTCCTTTTTATTGAAGATATTCAAGATGATAATCTGACTTTTTTTAACGGTAAAAAGGGTCCGGTAAATAATATTCCCCGCGCAGCTGGTCTTTAGCTCCCAAATGTTCCTGAAACCGGAAACTTTTTTAACATCCCCGGCTTCTGAGAATTTAACTAATCCAAAATCTTGCAGAAGATCTATATCTTTCAATAGCTGAGCGGCTTGCCGCTTGTCCTACAAATTTGTGAGATACTTGCCCACCGGGCTGTGACCTAGGTTATTGGCGTAATAAATCACCTCCATATTAGTATAACAATATTGTTATAGTGAGTCAACTAGCCTTAATCGGTTACCATCATAGCAAAAAGGCCATGACGTGCCGACAAGTTTTTATTAAAGAGATCCTAAAATATATCCAAAAAACCCGCCGCCTGACGGGTTTTACAGGAATATCGAATCATCCCTAATTATTTCCGCTTCTGATCTTCAAGTAGCTTGTAAGATATATTGACGTCAAGCGGCAACTCGGCCACCACGACGAAATCATCTTTCTTTTCCTCTCGCTGGCTCATGCGGAAATAGTATCGCCCCGGAACGGTTACCGGGAAACCCTGAATATTGGTCCGGTTGCGAAAACGCAGGATATCCTTAGCAACCGTAAAATCATTAGTGAACTCCTTAATGGTCTTGCCGCTCGGGTCAACCAGCTCTCCCTTAAACTCCAGCTTATTCTCCCGAGTGGCATCCTTCACGGTCCAAAAGCTGACCAGCTGGAGCTCGACCGGAATTACTAGCGCCGGAGCAGAAACATTCTTCTTATCCATGACGATCCCTAATTCTTCGACGCAATTGAAGATACTGACCAGATTATTTTCAAAGTCAATCGCCGACCTCTGGCAAAGCACGGTCCAAATGTGATTCATATTATCAAAGATTAATTATGTTAAACCTAATCCCGGCATCATTCATTTTCTTGCCTTTTATGGTATCAATTATACCTTATGGTTTGTAGGCGTCAATTTTGAATACTCACGACCAAACAAAAAGAGCTCCCCCGTCGGGGAGCTCTTTTTTATACCGCCTCGAGCCTAAGCTCTTAACGGTCCGATTTTAGGGAAAAGTGAATCGGGAAAACTTATCGTCGTGAGACGATTACGGCTTCACGAACGCGCCACCGAACTTATCACCCTTGAAGATGATATTGCCCTTGTTGTAAGAGCCGGCGCCGTTGATACCCCAGTCGATGTCACCATCGGTGTCATCGAGCCAGACCTGGATGGAATCACCCTGGGTCGTGAGGTTGGTCGTGGTTCCGTAAACATACAGGTACTTAGTAGTACCGGCTGCTACGGAGAAGGTCTTATCGTTGAAGTCAAAGATGGCCTCGTTAGACACACCAAAGTCAGCAGCGACAGTGTCCAAAGTATCTCCGTTCTCATCCTTCAAAGTCAAGGTACCAGCCACGGAACCGCCGGTGCGGGAAACAGCTAACTGAACAGTCAGACTGTTGGCGTTGGTAGCCTTGTCAAAGGTGATATCCTTAGCGGCATCAGCAGTGACCGAAATCTTACCCAACAGAGTGTTGGCAGACGGTACGAGATTGCCCGAAGGAGTATCGGCCGCGAAGTTGACAGACGGCTTGCTCTCAAAGACGAACATGTCGCTGCCGGCTACGCCGGTGCCGACCGGATCGGTAACTACCGTGCTGGAATTCTTGGAAACCGCGCGGAAGTTAGTCTCGGTCACGTCCAGGGCAACAGTGTTGCCGTTGGTCGCGCCTCCAGTCGAAGTGTTCAGGTTGGCCTTCAAGGTCGCTACAGCGCTGCCATCCTTCGGAACGTAGATTGACAAACCGCTGAAGTTGATCACGCTGCCGCTGAAGAAACCTTCGGTGGTAACAGTCGCGCCCGCTTCGTTCTTGTATTCAAGAACAACCGCAGTCACGTCCGCATCCGCCGTGCCGCCGTTAGAAACCTGGAGTTTCTCAACAACGAACGGTTCCTTGGTGGTGGTGAACTTGGCCTTGGTAACAGCCACGCCCTGATTGCCCATGACGAGCAGATCGGAAGCGGGGGTGTCGGCGTCAACCGCCATGGCCAGGGTGCCGGAACCGGTGATGGTCTGGCTGATAAGGATATCAGCTTCGCCGTCAACGGCGGTGATGGTCGGGGTCAAGCCCGTGCCATTGTCATATTCGGCCGTGACGCTGGTCACAGCGAACTTAACCTTTTCGTCGTTACCGTTGTAAGGAGCATTGTTCGAAGACAAGCTCTTCACAACCAGCTGCTTGGTTGTACCAGCCGGGATGGTCCAGTTCAGGGTGTTGAAGGTAACGGTACCATCGGTGGCCACAGTCTTGGTGGTGCCGATCTTAGTGGTGCCGTCATAAAGTTCAACAGTGGACAGGACGTCCTTTACGTAAACGCTGTTATCAACAGCAGCGGTGAAGCCGCCAACAGCGTTTTCGTCGATATAACCCATCAGGCTGAGGGCAGTCACCTTAACCGCCTTAGCGTCGCCAGCGGCAAAGTTGTAGCCGTTGACATCAACGTTGGAACCACTGACCCAGCTCTGTGAAGCCGGAGTGGAAGCCAAAGTCGCGATCAGATCAGCAGCCACGACAGTCATCGTGTTACCGACCAGATCGGCGGACGGGACAACATCGGAGATCGCATCGCCGGTGTTGGCATCCTTGAAGGTCCAGTTGGCGATATCCAAGTTGGCGCTAATGGTCTCATTAGCGGTCTTGAGGTTCTCAACATCAACGCGGATCTGGCAATTCTTGGTTTCGCCAGCCGCAATGCTCCAGACGGAGGTATCGGTCAGAGCGGTGCCGGCGGAAGTTTCCACCCAATTAGCCCACTCGTTCATGATACCGGTGCCGCAGACGATTTCCAGATTAGACAAATCGTCATCATCGGCGTTATCGCTATCCTTGATGATGACACCAACCTTCTCAACATCCAAAGCGGACTGAGCGGAGATGGCGAAGTTCATCAGGACAACGTCCTTGGAGTTCTTGGCAACGTTAGTAGTGACCGGGCCGTTGAAGGTCAGGGTAACCTGGCCCGCTTCGACGTTGATGGTCTGCTTCTGCGTGCCAAGCTCTTCGATCATGGAGACACCGGTACCCTGGGCCAAAGTCGGCTTCAGGTTGTAACCGTAGGTCTTACCCATAACCTTGAGATCAGTGTTGTAGCGAACGGTCAGGTAGGCAATGTCGCCGTCGCGGCCGCTGGTTACATCACCCATGACGTTGAACGCCACGTTTTCGCCCTTAGCCACCGTAATCGGGTTGGCCAGGGTGAAGGTGAAGTAGCTGCCACTCTTAACGCCGGTCGCGACCAGGTCGCTACCGCGATACAGTTTCAGGTTGCCAATAACGTCACGGCCGCTGTTATACAGGGTGAGGCCGTTGACGGTGGCATCTTCAGTGTTACTGACGTAAACAGTGAAGCGGCCGAGTTCAACGCTGGTTTCACCCGCCTTAACAGTGTAGGTGTTGTTGCCTTCCACATCGGTCAGACCGACAGGAGTCGAGCTGAAGGACATGATGTTACCGGCTACCGGGAAAGCGCCGGTCACGGTCGCGCCGCCCGCGGAAACCGCAGAAGCGCTCTCGAGACTGAAGGCGTGGTTACCGGAAGCGGCATTAGCGACGTCGGCTACCACAGACAGGGTCCGGGTCGTACCGGCCGGAATGGTGTAGTTGACGCTGCTGAAGGTCGCGGTGTTATCGCTGGAACTGACGGTGCGGCCGTTGGTTAAACGGGTAGCGCCATCATACAGGTAAACCTTGGAGATCTCCGAAGGAGTTCCGACTCCGGTGCGCTTCACCATGATGTGCTCCAGGACGACGGAACCGTCGTTAGAAGCGGTGAAGTTGTAGCTGGCCATGACAACGCCAGTGGCGTTAGACGGGACAGTCTTGGCAACCGGGGTGCTGGCGCTCAGAGAGACCATCACGCCGGAACCGGTGGAAATCGGACCCTGGTTACCGCCCTGCGAAACGTCGATCAGGTTGGTTTCGACATTGCCGATAGCAGTGCCGGAAGCAGAGATCGTGTTTGAGACGGTCAGGATGTTAGACCACATGAAGCGATTGCCATTGAAGGCCGCTTCGCTAGAAATCATGCGGTAGTTGGAACCGTCATAGTAGTAAACGCTAGCACCGCTGGCGTTCTTAACTAAGGAGCCGGCCGGAATCGAACCGTCGGCTAACTGGGTTCCCAGGGAATAATTGACAAAGAAAGCATCCGGAACGTCAACTACTCTCTTCGCCCAATCGGTGCCGTAGAGGGCAGCCGCCTGGGCTTCGCTTTGGATCTTGCGGAGGACACCGTTGGGTTCAACGGCGTAAACCGAAGGATCGGTCGTTATCTTCACGAGTTTCGTGCCCGCTCTCATGGTGACGTTGCCACCCAGGGGGTAGCTCTGGAGCTCAGTGGACGGGATTGTGATCACGCCGCTGAAATCACTGTACCAGGAGAAATAGGTAGTGGAATTCGGGAAGACGTATCTCTTGCCATCGGAACCAAGGTAATAAACGGAGGTGTTACCAGCCATCTTGATCAGATCGCCGGCGGAAGCCGCCGCTTTAGCGGACGGGGCGACCAAACCGGTCATACCCAGTACCGTTAGTACCATTACGCCGATGACGAGGAGTTTGCGTAATTTTTGCATAAGTAATGATTAATCATCTTCACTGTCCCGACAATAGTAGTCGGAACTAGCGCGGATGAAGCTTTTCGTCTCCCAGTTGTCTCGAATCTTCGGATCGGTCAGCGGTAAATCAGTCGGAATCCCGCTCCACCAGCCCGTACGGGCTTAAGGCGAAGGCTGACTGATCTTAGGGTAAAGTTCTGCCAGCCGAGCGCGTGTTGCCCCGGACTGGAGAAAAGCTTAACCGATTTACAGTTTTCCGAATCTTCGGATCGATAAGCTGAAAGATGAAATGAATAATTTGTAAGGGACAAACCGTCGCACGCGCGACTCGACCCTTTACGGGGTTTGCCGATCCGCTACTTCTACCAGCCATTTAGGCCAGTTAAAAACGCGAATCTGTTAATTTATCTCACCGGGTCATTCCAGATCAGATGACGTATCTTCTTGATTGGGACAGCCATCAAGGAGAGATAAACTAACAGATTAGCGCTTGGCGCTAATAAAGGATACTGCTTATTTTTTGATGATCTCGTCGACTTCTTTCAGTTTCTGAGAAACTTTCTCATAATCTTTGGCATCGAAAAGCGACTTGGCTTCTTCTAGCATCTTATCGACTGCGGAACTTTCCGCCACTACCTCGCCATCTATAGGGACGGGGGAAGACACTCCGTCGAGAGTAGATGTGGCTGGCGACCCAGTGGCAGTCGGCGTTTCAACCGCTTCCGGAGTGGGAGCTTCACTGACGGAAGAAGCGCCTTCCTGGACCTGGATTCCCTGCTCTTCTTTCGCCTCCTCGGCGATCATTATTTCCAGACCTGTATCGTTATTACCGGTATCGTTATTTATTTTGGCTCGGGCGCTCTCGGCCGCCTGAGTAGAAGCGGCAAGACGGCTAATCCCCTGCTTCACAGTTTCTACTTCGGCTTTAAAATTGCTACTGAGCTTTTCGACCTGCGCCTGATTCTCTTCCTTGTTGAATCCTGGATCGGCTAAGACAGCGCTGATATCTTTGGCGTGTTCGCTGGCATATTTGACCGTGAGCATATCACGGGCTTCGGTATTGAAAGTTGTATTCAGCTTGACCTGCTCGGAAATGATACGGGCGATGTATAAAGAGTCGTTCGGCTTAGCCTGGGCAAAGAAGCGCTCACTAAAAAAGCCACCCATAACGAGCAGCAAGACAAAAGCGACAAAAGCCGTCGCCGGGCGGGCGGCGGTGCGGGTGAAACTAGAAAAATTTATAAGCACGACTTTCCAAACAGACAGATTAGTCGCTCCAGAATTAGAGATCTGAGCTAGCAATAACTCGCGATTCCCCTCAAGCCACTTAGCATCAGGAGCGACATTTTTTAGGCTGCCTAATTTTTTGGCGAGTTCTTGGTTTGTCATATACTATAATATACGGAAAAACTTGAGAAACGTTACAGTGTCTCGCCACCCCCTGGCTCTTCTTCCACTAGCTCGCGCAGGGCACTCAGGGCGCGGTGCAGGAGAACGCGAATATTACCCTTGGTTTTTCCGCTTATATCCGCTATTTCTTCCAGACTCAGATCACTGATAAACCTCATGATGATCACTTCCCGATACTCCTCTTTGAGGCGCGGTAACTGCCGCATTATGAGGGCCAAATTAGCAGCCGCATCTAGGCGGGACTCGGGATCGATGGAGTCATCGATCACCTCGATCTTATGCTGTTCATCGTCTAAAGAAGCAGTCCCTTTTCCGCCTATTTCACGGTAATAATCGATAATCGAGGTACGAGCGATTTTATAAAGGAGGGCGCGCAAAGTCTTGGCATCCTCAAGGGTCTTATTCTGAATATGATGCCAGGCTTTAAGAAAAATCACCGAGGTAAGGTCGTTCGCTTCTTCGCGGTTACCAATCTTAAAATATACGAAACGATGTATTTCGCGGACATTCTCGTCATATACCCGAATAAAGGCCTCGCGGTCGCGGCTTTTAAGTCGTCTGAGGGACTGTTGGTCCTTAAATTTTCTGATAAAACTGATTGCCATCCCAGTAATCTTAACAAAAAATAACGGGAAATTAGTTACCCGCCAAAACACATTTATCTTTAAAATCTAGGATTATCCTAGCACAGCGGCGACCTGAAAGCAAGAAGAAAAATGGGGATATTTGCTACTAATAACTAGCTAATGATAAGCAACCCCTGGGCTCCTAGTAATCAATTAGGCGCTTGACTTTCCGCTGTGCCTGAGCTTTAATATCCATAGTCCACAGTAATGTAGACTAAAATATAAATACTCCCAAATACAGCCACATTTTAAATAGTTAAGTCTAAGATATTGTGGACTTAAATATGGTTACAAAGCTTAACACAAACAAT
>CAZLGE010000023.1:0-8881 GCA_964559375.1 uncultured Gammaproteobacteria bacterium
AAAACGGCGAAAATGTCTTTATCCGTTATTACGAACCCGATTGGGGAATCCATGGCGATGTCGGGCAGACCGCCGACCGGGCCCATAACCTATTTTTGGATCAGCTCTTAAGCGGCGGAATCTTCGGGCTGCTTTTATTTTTGGTCTTTATTATCTTCTTTTTTCGACTGGGCTTACAGACTTGGCGGGCAAAGCGGCAGCCAGTTTTAATAATGGCCATCTTAGCCGGTGCCGCCGGATATTACTTTTCACTGCTTGTGAGTTTTACGATAGTTTCCGGAGAAGTATATCTTTGGTCTTTTCTAGCTCTTCTTATAGCTGTTGATATGAAACGTTATGATGAGCCGGAGAGCTGGCCAAAAGTGGCGCCGGTAGTCATCACCCCACCTCGTGGCCGAGTGGGTATTTGGCTAGTTCTAATTTTTCTGATCCTGTCAGTCCTCGGTATCCGGCGCGAAGCGCGCTTGGTGGTCGCCGACTATTATTTCCAGAAGATCTATATCACTCTAGCCACGAAAGATTATTTTACTGCGCTTGTTTTAGACGGCTATCTCCGTGAACAAAGGGTCAATCCCGTCTATCAGGAATCATACGATCTGTTCTGGTCAGAAGCTCTCGGTGAGTTTTATCCGATAATAACTGAACTTAGCGCTCGTCAGGTCGTCCGGGAAAAATTGGCCGCTATCGACGAGACGCTCACGTTACGTAGCCATCGGCATCGGCTGGCTAAAGCCCGGGTCAATCGTTTGCTCGGCAATTTTTCGGTCGCTCAAGGCTATTTAGACGACCTGATCGAGATTACTCCCGGCTGGCCGCCCGCCTATAGTGAAAAGGGCGAGTTGGCCGCTACTCAGGGAGATTGGGAGGTTGCGGCCGTTGCTTTTCAGGCAGTACTTGACCGTTTGCCGGCACTTGATGACCAGCGTCTGAATGACGAACATCGTCTAGATGTGGCTTACAGTCGCTATTTGGCTTTTAAGCGTTTGGGTGATATCCGATTTGAACAAGGAGATCTGGTGGCGGCGGCCGAGAACTATGAGAGCGCTTATCTGAGTAATCCAGCCGACTTCACTCTCCTCAAGAAGATCGGCGACACTTTTTATTTGCGCGATGATTTGGCGGCGGCCATCAGGTATAATGAGCACGGGTTGGCGCGGAGCCCCGCCGATTACGTCTGGTTAAAAGCGCTTGCGGTTTTACACTACGAAATCGGTGATCAGGAAGAGGCAATCCGTTATCTGGAGTTGGCTCTTCGTTTGGCGCCGGAAGACCGAGAACTCCAGGAGCTTCGGGAATTGTATAAGTAAAAGAAAAAAGTATGGAAGAAGCGGGATGTTTAATTTGCGGTAGCAAAAAAGCGAACGAGATTTTCCATGAGGATGGTATCGCAATTTTGCGTTGTCGTGATTGCGGTCATGTTTTTTCATCTTTCCCGGGGGCGGAAGCATATGACGGTTATTTTTCAGCGGAAATAGCGCTGGACGATCATTTTTGGTGGCGAGAAGCGCACGAGAAAATGTATCAATTTTTTCGGCGGCGATATCTGGCCGGCCGATCCGGCCATCTACTTGATTTCGGTTGCGGCTTGGGCTATTTTTTGGACGGTATCCGGAAAGATCCCGCGACCAAGGACTGGCGAGTCTCCGGTGCGGAGACCTCTCGTTCAGCTGCGGCCTTTGCTACCACTAATTTGGGATTACCCGACATTTTTCACGGGCCAGCGATTGCGGCCGGCTATCCTGAAAAAAATTTCGATTTTATTACCCTTTGGGATGTCTTAGAACATCTGCCGGCGCCGCGGCCCATCTTAGCCGATCTGCGTCGTTGGCTTAAAGATGACGGCACGCTGTTTATTGCCACGCCCAATATTAATATCCAACTCCCTAAGGCGCGGCTCAAGCGGCTACTCGGGGCCGGGTTATCCGGTCACTACTTGGAGGCGCGCGACCATCTGCACGATTATTCTCCGCGCTCCCTCCGTCGCCTGCTTGAAGAAAGCGGCTTCCGACGTATTGAGTTTATTTTTTTGCCGCCGATTGCGAGCGTCAGCGGCAGTCGCAATATTTTTCTCAGATTTCTCAAGGAAGCTTGGTATCAGTCCTCACGTCTGATTTTCCGGTTCAGCGCCGGTCGGATCAATCTTAACAATCTTAACGTTTTAGCTTATAAATAATATATGGATATATATATTTCTCTTTTGGCCATAATCTTCGGCCTCATTATCGGCAGCTTTCTTAATTGTCTGATCTGGCGGCTATACCAGGCTGAGAGCCTCGGTGGCCGTTCTTACTGCCCGCAGTGTCGCGGCCCGATCGCTTGGTACGATAATATCCCGCTCCTTAGTTTTTTTCTCCTAGTTGGCCGTTGCCGTCGTTGTCACCGTCCTATTTCCTGGCAGTATCCTCTGGTTGAGCTCGCGACCGCTATTCTTTTCTGGTTGGTCTTCCGCTTGCATGTCGGAGTTTTTTACGGGCCTGGCCTGGAAGGGATGGCGCCTCTTATCCGCGATTTGGTTATCGCTGTTTTTCTGATTGTCATCTTTGTTTATGATTTTCGCTGGCAGCTGGTCCCGCTTTCATTTGTCTGGTTGATGAGCGTCTTTGTCTTCGTCCTTAACCTGATAATCGGTATACCGTGGCCAATCGAGCTTCTCTATGGAGCGATCGGTGGCGCTTTTTTCCTGATCCAATTCATCCTAACCAAGAAGCAGGGAGTGGGTGAGGGTGATATTTGGCTGGGAGTTTGGCTCGGTCTGGCTTTTCCCGGTTGGGGATGGCTCCTTCTCATTATGGTCACGTCCTATGGGATAGGTTCGCTTACCGGTCTGGCGCTTCTGGCCAGCGGTCGGAAAAAGTGGAAATCAGCTATCGCGCTCGGGCCTTTTCTGGCTAGCGGCGCCCTCATTGCCTTGATTTTCGGGGAAAAGATCATTAACTGGTATTTCGGCCTGTTATATTAGCCAACGCCCCGTGAGAATAATTGTTAATTTTTTATAAATTTTGTATAATAATAGTAGTGAACTTATCACCTCTTGTATTATTTAGGGCCTAATTTTTTATATTATGAAAGAGAACGTGATTGCCGGATTGGATATCGGCTCGACCTCGATCCGCCTGGTAATCGGCCAGAGAATTTCGGGTCCGGCCGGGGAGGAACTGCAGATCATCGGCGCCGTATCCGGCCCGACCGCCGGCGTTAGCCGCGGCCTGGTGAACAGTATTGAGGAGACCACATCCTCCATTTCGGCTGTCCTGGAAAAAGCGGAGCGCCTGGTCGGCGTACCGATCAGCCGCGTCTGGGTGAGTATCAATGATCCGTATATAAAATGCGAACGCTCCAAAGGGGTAGTGGCGGTCGGCCGCAGTGACGGCGAGATAACCGATAATGACGTCAACCGCGCAATCGAGGCGGCCCGGGCCTTAGCCGTTCCCGTTAATTACGAGATACTTCATGTCATCCCTATTAAATTTGGCGTCGACAATCAAGGTGACGTCAAGGATCCGATCGGCATGAATGGTATCCGTCTGGAAGTTGAGACTCTGATTGTCCAAGGCATGAATACCCAGATCAAAAACCTGACTAAAGCCATCTATCGTACCGGACTGGAGATCGAGGATTTAGTGATTGCCCCTCTAGCCGCAGCTGAAGCGGTACTCAGTATCAAGCAGAAAGACCTCGGTGTCGCTCTGATCAATCTCGGATCCGCCACGACATCTCTCGCCATTTATGAAGAGAGAAATTTGATCCACACCGCCATCTTGCCGATTGGGGCGGAGCACATTACGGCTGATATTGCCATCGGTCTCCGCTGCCCGATCAACCTAGCGGAAAGGATCAAGCGTGAACACGGTACGGCGGCAGCCGACGAAGTGACGAAGGACGAAGAGGTAAATATCAGCCAGCTTGTTAAAGAGGAAGAAGTTAATGATGATATCGAGACTGTTTCGCGTAAATACTTAGCCGAGATAATCAGCGCTCGCGTCGAAGAGATATTTGATAAAGTTGATTCTGAGTTTAAGCGGATAGAGCGTTCCGGACTTTTGCCAGCCGGGGTCATCTTCGTTGGCGGCGGCGCCGAGCTTGCTGGCCTGGTCGAAGCGGCCAAGAAGAAGCTGCGCTTGCCGGCGGCTCTGGGCATCGCTAAGAATATCAATGTGATAATCGATAAGGTCAGAAATCCTGAATTCCTGACGGCGCTTGGGCTAGTTATCTGGGGCAGTCACACGGAAGCGGCGGCCGGCCCGGAAAGCGGTTTGAAAAAGAGCTTGGGTGGAATCTTAGCCAAGACTAAAGGACTTTGGGGAAAGATAATGCCAAAATAGCCAGTTATCATCAATAATTTAAAGATTTCCGATTGCCTTATTCTTAAAAATGCTTTACAATTTCCAAATTGGTAGTCGGTAATAAACTAGTAATTGCTCATATGGCGGAAGTAAAACCAGAAATAGAAACATTCGCTAAAATAAAAGTAGTCGGCGTGGGCGGTGGTGGCGGTAGCGCCATAAACCGTATGGTCGCGAGCGGTATCAAAGGTGTCGGTTTTGTCGCAATCAACACTGATGTTCAGGCCCTCCACTACAATAAGGCGACCGAGAAGATCCATATTGGCAAGACGGTAACCAAAGGTCTTGGTGCCGGGATGAATCCAGAACTCGGTAAGAACGCGGCCGAAGAGACTCAGAACGAGATTCGCGAGGCGCTCAAGGATTGCGATATGGTTTTTGTCACCTGCGGCCTTGGCGGCGGAACCGGCTCCGGCGCTTCGCCTATTGTAGCGCAGATTGCTAAGGATCTGGGGGCGCTGACCGTGGCGGTAGTGACCAAGCCGTTCATGTTTGAAGGCGGGCAACGCAAGAACATCGCCGATCGCGCTTACAGTGAATTAGCCGACAAGGTAGATACGATAATTACCATCTCTAATGATAAGTTATTGCAGGTGATCGATAAGCGCACCTCGCTTCTTGACGCCTTTAAGATAGCCGATGACGTCCTGCGCCAGGGAGTACAGGGAATCGCTGAGATCATTACCGTGCCGGGCATAATTAACGCCGATTTTGCCGATGTGAAAGCTGTGATGTCGAATGCCGGCTCGGCCCTTATGGGCATTGGTCAAGCGTCTGGCGAGAATAAAGCAGTCGAAGCGGCTAAGGATGCAATTAACTCTAATCTGCTCGACATGTCTATCGACGGCGCCCGCGGTATTGTCTTTACTGTTACCGGTGGACCCGATTTGAGTATGAATGAAGTATCAGAAGCGGCTAAAGTTATTACTTCGGCGGCCGATGAAGACGCCAAGATCATCTTTGGCGCCGTTGTTGACGAGAAGATGAAAGACCAGATCAAGATCACCGTGGTGGCAACCGGTTTCGATGGCCAAGCTTCTAGCCGTGAACGGGAGATCAAGTCTTATACCCCTAATGCCTTCATCGCCCAGGAAGAGAAGGAAGCTGCCACCCCGAGCGTTGGATCTGTTGATAAGAATAAAGGTAAATTCTCCGTCTTCAAGAATATCCCCGCCAAGCCGGCACTCGAGAAAAAAACGGAAAAACCCAAGAATGACGAGGATGACGACCTCAGTGTGCCGGCGTTTATTCGGAAAAAGATGGGTTAACGATAATAAAATAGCGAGTTGGCAAGAGGCGGTCCTATCCGCCTTTTTTGTTTAAAAAATTTTACGTTTTTCTGTGCATAACTTCGGTATTTTCATGATTCTTTTTAAAAATTAGCTAAATTGACCCCCAGTCTTAACTTTGCTAGAATATAGCTATAACACAACATTTAGTAGGTCGTTGTTAAAGAAGGCCACTAAATATGGGGTTTTATGAAATGTCCCATTTGCTACTATCTGGATACCAAGGTGGTTGATTCACGGGTCGCCCCGGATGGCTTATCGATCCGCCGTCGCCGTGAATGCCTGAAATGCGGCTTTCGCTTTTCAACCTATGAAGAGATCGAACTTCTCGATTTGGTCATCGTGAAGCGCGACGGACGTCGCGAATCCTACAGCCGGGAGAAGATGACGAACAGCATGAAGAAGTCCTGCGAGAAACGGGCGATTACTGAAGATCAATTCAAGAAGTTGGTCCATTCTGTGGAACGGGATGTCCAGCGCCTCAAAAAAACGGAGGTCACTTCGCGCCAGGTGGGGCAGATAATCATGAAGAACCTGAAAAAAGTGGACCCGGTTGCCTACATTCGTTTCGCTTCGGTCTACGAATCTTTTAAAGATGCACACGAGTTCCGCAAGGAATTGAATAAATTAATTAAAGAAAAAAAGTAGTATGCCCGCAACCATCACGAAACTAATCAAACGCTCCGGCGAAATTGTTGACTTCGATCAATCCAAGGTAGTCAGGGCAATCTACAAGGCGGCTGTCTCCGTGGGTACGGATGACCATCATCTGGCTAAGAAGATGGCTGATCAGGTGGTCATGCGCTTGAATCAGAAGTTTCATACGAGCAGTATTCCGGCGGTCGAGGAGGTCCAAGATATAGTTGAGGAGATCTTGATCGAGAATAAGCTGATCAAGGAAGCCAAGGCTTATATCCTGTACCGCGATCAGCATCGCCAGATGCGCGATATCAACTCCTCCGTTTCTGATGACAAACTGATGGAAGATTATCTTGGCCGCGCCGACTGGCGACTCAAAGAGAACAGCAACATGAGTTTCTCGGTCCAGGGGCTCAACAACTATATCGCCTCTTCTATCTCTGCTCGTTATTGGCTCAACAAGATGTATCCGGAGAATATCCGCGCCGCTCATATTAACGCCGATTTCCATATCCATGATCTCGGCCTGCTCGCCCCCTACTGTTGCGGTTGGGACCTCAAGGATCTCCTGATCAAGGGATTCAAGGGCGTGAGCGAAAAGGTTCAGAGTAATCCCCCCAAGCACTTTCGGAGTGCTCTCGGTCAGATCATAAACTTTTTTTATACGTTGCAGGGTGAATCGGCTGGCGCCCAGGCATTCGCGAATTTCGATACTTATTTGGCGCCTTTTATTCGCTACGACGAGCTGACTTACGCGGAGGTGAAGCAGGGCCTCCAGGAGTTCATGTTCAATATCAATGTCCCGACGCGCGTCGGTTTTCAGTGCATGTCCGAAGACACGGAAATTCTGACCCGTGGCGGCTGGAAAAAACATAATGAAGTCAAGGTTGGTGACATTATCGCGACATTTAACGTTGAGCGGGAGATGATTGAGTATCTGCCTGTCCAGCGCGTTTTTGCTCGTCATTATAAGGGTAAGATGTATAATTTAAAAAATCGGATCAGTGATCAACTCATCTCTCCCGAGCACCGCGTAGTCCGTAAAAAATTTAATTCCGAGGGTTATGTTTTGGAGCCCATTGAAAAAATCTTGGAGCTCAAATCACCGATTATAGTGCCGGTCGGCAGTCACGGCCATGTCGCGGGTAAAGTCGATCTGGTAGATGACGGGATTCGACTGCTGGCCTGGATAGTGGCGGAAGGGACGATGGACAAGGGTAAGCGCGGTTCCGGACGGATAAGCATCTACCAGTCGCGCCTCGCTAATCCGGCGGGATATCTAGAAATAAAGGCGGCGATTGAGACGCTGGGTTTGAAATATACGGAACGGACGCAAAGCGGCTTGGGCGTTCCTTGCCAGGTCCTTCGTTTTGACGCGACCAGCACCAGGAAGATTCTGAAGTATTTCGGTGGAAATAAAGTGGGTGGTATAAAATATATTCCTGAAGCGATCTTGCGGTCTGACGCCGAGACGGCGCGCCTGTTTTTGGAAACGTATATCAAGGGTGACGGTTATGATGACTGTAAGATTGTGACTGTTCACCCCGCCATCCGCGATGGACTCATGCAGCTCGCCGCCCATGCCGGTTATGGCGCTACTGTGGCTATCCGGAAACCGCAGGGTCTGGCCAAGAAAGAGCAGTATGTTATTCGTCTGATCAAGCACCGCGACACCTATATAGACGAGATTAGAGCGGTAGATTATCAAGGGGTAATCTGGTGCCCAAACACTAAAAATGAAACCGTCATCGCCCGCCGACAGGGAAAGATTTTCATTACCGGCAATACACCCTTTACCAACGTCACGCTCGACGTCACGCCCTCGCCGATGATTGGCGAAGAGAACGTGATCATCGGCGGCCAGGTGCGGCCGGAAAAATACAAAGAATTCCAGACGGAGATGGATATCTTCAACCGGGCTTTTGCTGAAGTCATGATTGAGGGAGATTCTACCGGACGCGTCTTCGGTTTTCCGATTCCGACCTACTCGATTGATAAAGATTTCGACTGGGATCGCGAATCCCTGAAACCAGCCTGGGAAATGACCGCCAAATACGGCATCCCTTACTTTTCAAACTTCGTCAATTCCGATATGAAGCGCGATGACGCCCGTTCGATGTGCTGCCGTCTCCGTCTTGATAATCGAGAACTCCGCAAGCGCGGCGGTGGGCTATTTGGTGCTAATCCTTTGACTGGCTCGGTCGGCGTAGTGACTATTAATCTGCCGCGTCTCGGTTATTTGTCAAAAAGCGCTGCTGAATTCAAGGACCGCCTGTATAAGCTCATGATACTAGCCAAAGAGAGTCTGGAGATTAAGCGCAAGATTATTGAGAAGTTTACCGAAGACCGGCTCTATCCCTATTCGATGTATTATTTGGGCGATATCTATCAGCGTTTTGGCGCATACTGGAAGAACCACTTTTCAACTATCGGGATTAACGGCATGAATGAGGCTGTCCTCAATTTGATGGGCAAGGACATGACGACACCGGAGGGCCGAGCTTTCGCGGGTGAGATTTTGGATTTCATGCGCGAGAAGCTCATGGATTTCCAAAATGAGACTAATAATCTTTATAACCTTGAGGCGACGCCGGCCGAAGGCACAACCTA
>CAZLGE010000023.1:8981-11666 GCA_964559375.1 uncultured Gammaproteobacteria bacterium
AATTAATAATTATAAGTCTAACAATATGAGCCCCGTTCAACTCAAAAGGCAGGAATGTATCATCTACAGCCGGGTCGTCGGCTGGCTGACCCCGACTCGGAACTGGAATCCGGGCAAGCAGAGCGAATACGTCGAGCGTAAGACATACGAAGTTAAAGATTAAGAAATAAAATTATGGTTATCGGTGGTTTGGAGAAACTCACTCTTCTGGACTACCCCGAGCACCTGGCGGCGATTATTTTTACCCAAGGTTGTAATTTCCGCTGCCACTTTTGCTACAACCCCCTGCTTGTCCTGCCCCGCAACGGGTCGGATGATCAAGAAAAAGGTCTGTCTCCGCTTTCGCCCCAGAACCTTTTTCTTTTTTTAAGGGAACGCAAAAGTCGCTTGGAGGGAGTCGTCATAACTGGCGGGGAGCCGACGCTGCACCCTGACCTGCCGGAGTTCATCGCGGATATTAAGGCGCTGGGCTACCTGGTCAAGCTGGATAGCAACGGGACGAACCCGGAAATGTTGAAGCGGTTGATCACTGCCGGTCTTATTGATTATATCGCCATGGATATCAAAGCGCCGCTCGATCGTTATAGTGAGGTGGTTGGGGCGCCGGTCAACTGTCAAAATCTGGAAAAAAGTGTTAAAATTATCAAGACGAGCGGTTTACCGTATGAATTCCGGACGACGGTCGTTCCTGACCTAGTGCGGAAAGAGGATTTTGACGCCATGGGCGCCACGATCCGGGGAGCCGCTAAATGGTATCTCCAGAGTTTTAAATCAGATACCGACCTGGTAAACGCCGGTTTCCAGGGACAAAGAGCCTATACAAATCAAGAAATGCGGGAATTCGCGATGATCGGTCGGAAGTATGTCGATCTCTGCGAAGTCCGGTCTTAGTCTATGTCAGGACAACAGGATAAAGATCATCAGCCGGTCGTTGGATCAGTTGCCGTGGACGGATCTGCTAAGACGGCAATAAGCGAAGTAACCAATATCGCTAAGTTGCTTGAAGAGCAGCTGGCGACCAGCGAAGAGATTCTGCGGGAAGTCGCGTTGATCAAGGGCCATATTCGTTGGCAGAAGATTTGGGGCACGCTCCGGTTTTTCCTGATCGTGGTGCCGATCATCCTTGGTCTACTCTACGGCTTACTCTACCTTCCGCCTGAAGTTAAAGAAATTTTGGATTATTATCGATCACTCTTCCGTCCGTAAGATCAGCAGTAAAATTATGAAAGATATCGCCGTTTTCGCTCAGACAACTTATCGGAACGAATTTAAGAAATTCGGCATCAAAACTGACGATCGCCGTCGGCATATGTATCTGATAGGAAAAACTGGCATGGGGAAGTCGACGATCCTTGAGAATATGATCGTTGACGACATCCGGGCCGGACACGGCGTGGCGGTCGTGGATCCACACGGCGACTTGGCGGAAAAAATTATCGAATATATTCCTAAGAATCGCATCCAGGACGTGATCTATTTCAATCCGGCTGACATCAAGTTTCCCATCGCCTTCAACGTGGTCGAGCAGGTGGAGTCGCATTTGCGCCACCTGGTCGCTTCCGGCCTGATCGGTGTCTTCCAGAAACTCTGGGCTGATTCCTGGGGGCCGCGTCTCGAATACATCTTGCGTAACGCCATTTTAGCGATTCTGGATTTCCCCGGCTCGACCCTCTTAGGCGTTGTCCGCATGCTTTCTGACAAGAATTATCGCAAGCGGGTTGTCGCCAACATCAAGGATCCGGTGGTCAAGGCCTTCTGGGAGAAGGAATTTTCCGGCTACGCCGATAAGTTTGCTTCGGAGGCCGTTTCTCCGATCCAAAACAAGGTCGGACAGTTCTTGTCTAATTCCCTTATGCGTAATATCGTTGGCCAGGTAAAGTCATCCATCGATATCCGCGATATCATGGACCAGGGGAAGATTCTAATCATGAACCTGTCCAAGGGCCGTATCGGGGAAGACAATTCTGCCCTGCTAGGCGCTATGATGATTACCAAGATCCAGCTGGCAGCCATGAGCCGCGTCGATGTGCCGGAAAAAAATCGCCATGATTTTTATCTATATATCGATGAGTTTCAAAATTTTTCCACCGATAGCTTCGCTAACATCCTGTCTGAGGCGCGCAAGTACCGTCTGAACCTAATTTTGGCGCACCAATATATCGAACAGCTGAGCGAGAAGGTCAAGCCGGCCGTGTTTGGTAATGTCGGGACGATGATTGTCTTCCGAGTTGGCGCGGCCGATGCTGAAGAACTGGTCAAAGAATTTACCCCCACTTTTACAGAAGAAGACCTGGTTAACCTGCCTAAGTATGAGATGTATCTCAAGCTCATGATTGATGGCATCGCTTCGTCGCCATTTTCCGCGGCTGGTTTGCCCCCGCTCCGTGAAGACGAGATGACCAGCCAGGGCGAGAAGGTGATCCAATATTCTCGTGAGAAATATGCTTCCGACCGCGAGTCTGTCGAGGAGAAGATTATGAGTTGGCATATGGATTATGTCGAAGCCACAACAACGGGACGATCGTCCGGGGTAGTCATTCATGCGCCTTCAACCCAGTCCGGACCTTTGCCCAGCGCCCAGCGTCCGTCTGCCAGTCTAGCCCAGACGAGTATTTTGGCCGCTCCGTCCAATTTGCGCCCTGTTGTTTTAAATAAGCCCGCCCCGTCGACCGTCCCAGCTGAGAC
>CAZLGE010000024.1:0-11353 GCA_964559375.1 uncultured Gammaproteobacteria bacterium
CCATCAAGCAGCTTTGTCGTATACATCATACCGAGCAGCCAGACGGCGATTAGGAGCGGCGAGATTATGATAAACGGTTGAAGTTCGATAAAGCCCGCCCAAGGGTTAGTCAGACGGGTAATCTCGACACCGCCGATGATGATCGCGGCAATGGCCGCGAGCGGAAAGATAAACTGCTGCCGAGGCTTGAGGCCGTATTTGTCATCAAGGATACCACCGATAACTAAGATGAGTCCCCCGCCCAAGAACCCAAAAAGGTGAGACCATCCAAGATTGCCGGCCAGGAAGCGGTCGGAGAAAAAAATGAGCAGGGCAAAAAAGGCTAAAAAAACCGCCACTCCGCCTAGGAGTGGTATCGGCCGGTCATGAATCTTGCGGCCCCCGGGTAATCCCCGATCGGGATTATCAACGATCCCTAAGTGCCGGGCGATACGACTGACAACCAGTGATAAAACAGTCGTTAAAACAAGCGCGGCTGTAAATACTCCCAGATGAAACATAATTTAGACAAACAATAAGGAGAAGGCGGATCAGAGTTCTGCCGCCTTCTCAACTTCCACTTCGGCCTTTTTATTTATTATCACCGTATCCCGGCGCTTCAATTCTCCGGATAAGATGCGGTTGGCGATATCGTTCTCAACGCGGTCCTGAAGGAGGCGACGCAAAGGGCGGGCGCCAAACTTAGGATCATATCCGGCTTTAGCCAGGATGGCCGCTCCGTCCTTATCGGCCTTCAGGCCAATCCCCTTCTCCGCCAGATTCTTCTTGATCTTCTTAAGCAGGAGTGATGTGATGGCGAGAGTGTCTTCTTCGCTGAGAGGCTTGAAGACGATGATCCCGTCAAAACGGTTGATGAGTTCTGGGCGTAAATATCGGTTCAGCTGGTTATCGATGAGCTCCTGCTTGATGAGATGGAGGGGCATCTTAGCCTTGATCTGATCTTGAATATAAACTGCCCCGATATTCGACGTGGCGATGATGATCGACTCAGCAAAACTTATCGTCCGGCCCTGTCCATCGGTTAACCGTCCGTCGTCGAGCAGCTGCAGGAACAAGTTCAAAATATCGGGATTAGCCTTTTCGATCTCATCAAACAGGACGAGAGAAAACGGTTTCTTGCGCACGGCCTCGGTCAGATAACCTAGAGTGCCGTCGACATCGCCGATCATCTTACGGATGCTATCGACCGCCTGGTATTCGCTCATATCGAGGCGGACCAGATAATCTTCGTCGCCAAAGTATACCTCGCTCACCGATTTAGCAAGTTCTGTCTTACCGACGCCAGTCGGACCGAGGAAAAGGAAACTGGCGATCGGCCGCTTACTATCCTTAAGGGCGGCGCGGGCACGGCGCAAGCTGGCCGAGACGGCTTCCACCGCTTCGGCTTGGTCGATCAGCCGCTTGTGGATCTCTTCTTCTAAACGGAGTAGCTTTTGGCTTTCAGCGGCCGTGACCTTGGCCATCGGGATGCCGGTCATATCGCTGATAGCCGCCGCCACCTGATCGGCGGCGCAGAAAGAGATGCCCTTGCCCGTTTTATCGCGAGCCGCCATAATAACCGCCTTTTCTAGCAGACTGTAAGCCTTGCGCGGCAGAGACTGATCGTGAATATAACGCGAAGACAAGATAACGGCCTGCTCGAGCGCGCCATAAACTACATAGATATCATACTTATTCTCCAGAAACCCGACTTTGCTCTCCAGCATCTGGATGGCTTCGTTCACCTCCGGCTCGTTGACGCCAACCGTCGTCATCAGATCGCCGATTGCTTGGTGCTCAATATAGCGGGAGTAATTTTCGGTGGTCGTCGACGCTAGACAATAAATATTTTTCCGGCCAATCGCTTCCGCCAAGACTTCGGACAAATCCAAGCTCTGACTATTTCCCGAGCTAACGCCCAGCATGTTTTCCAAGTTATCGATATATATAATGATATTACCGGAACGGCGCGCTTCATTTATACAGATCAGTAGGCGTTCCGACGCTTCCGAAGCGCTGACCCCGGATACGAGCCGCGGGATATCAAGTTCGAGAAGCCGTTTGTCTTTTAAAAACGGCGGCACGTTCTCTTCCACCATGAGCTGCGCCAAACCACCAATTATCGTACTTTTGCCAGTCCCAGGCTGGCCAACCAAAAGGACGCCGTAGTGACCGCCGGTAAATGCCTCAAATATACTCTTGATCTCCTTATCGCGACCGACACATATCTCGAGCGCCCCGTATTTTGCCCGGACCGTCAGGTCGTAGCCGAAACGATCGAGGGTAGGTGTGGCAATAGCGGTATACGAACGGTTCATATTTCCGCCCGGCTTAAGAATTGCCAAGCGCCGATAATTTTGGTAATTGACTACCAAGCGCCGATTTACGCGAAACCAGGCGACCGTGTTGCTTATCTTATCTTCATCAATCTCCAGTGAAAATAATATTTCCCGCAGCAGCGGATCTCGGTTCGCGCAGAACAATATGACATTTAAAACGTCGACGCTATCTTGCCGTAAGCTCTGGGCGTCGACAAAGGCGAGAGTGAGTATCTCTTCAACGGCCGGCGACAGCTGCCGGCCGACGACCGTCAACTTTTCATCAATCGGGCTGACCAGCCGACGATCCACCATCTCCACCAGTTTCTTGGCGTCGACGTTCAAACGGATAAATAAAGACTGGACTTCTTTGGCCTTGAGCAGGACTCGAAACAAGTGCATCACTTCGACTCGCGGCTGCCCTAGGCGAGATGATAAAAGATAAGCATCCTCGATTACCCGCTGGGCGGCGGAAGAAAAGGCGGCCGCTACGTCATAACGTTTGCGCCGCGGGCCCGACAATGGCTTGTCCCAAAACCGATAGTCAATCTTCTTGAGGGCGGCCTCGCGCACGCTGTGTCGATAGAAAAGGAAAAGGTCCAACCAGAGTGACAGCAGAAAAAAAGAAACTAGTGGATCGAAACGCCGCCAGAAGAACAGGAGATTCCAAGGGTTAATAGCGATGGCCGGAAAATTCAAAAATATCCACCAACCGAAGGCCAGCCAACCGGCAAAGACCACCAGCCAAGCCAGGAAGGAAAAAAGACGGTTAAGTTGCTCGCGGGCGCGCTCCAAAAAAATCGCCGCCCGTTTAAGCTCCCGGCCCCAAAACAGGAATCGGCCCAGAAACCAGGCGCCGCGACCGCCGCCGTCTTGTTCGATAGTAAAATTTATTTCTTTAAACGTTTTCATTTTAATAGATGGCGCCAAGCGATATCAACTGGGCGTTAAGGGCTAAGACGAGAGCCAGCGGCAAGAGCAGCCAAACCACCAAGATGACGATGATAACAGCCAGCCAAAATATTAAGACGGCACCGCGTAGTATTATCTGGACGAGACGCATGACGAAGCTGATGAGTCGGCCGCCAATATCGCGCTGTCCATACATAGGCACAAAAATGTTCCTGAGCCAGACACTAAAGCCGAGCAAGCGCTCCTGATCTAACCAGAAATGGCCAAGACGACTCAGAAGACGGACCAGTCCGGGTCCGTACCACCAGAAAGGAAAATACAATATTTCGCCCAAAATCTGGAAAAAAAGCTTGCCACTGTAGGAAAAAAAATTATGGCTCAGCATAGCAGACGAATAATATCAAATTCTTGATTTACTTTAATATAATAACATATTCTCTTTCCAATTGACAACGAAAACCGCTTGTATTATGATGAAATTAGCAGTCTACAATGAAGAGTGCTAAATTGATAATAAATCTTAAACCCTGGCGATAAACATATGTTTAACAAATTTACAGATAAATCTCAGGAAGCGATCATCAACGCCCAGATAATCGCCTCTGGCTACGGGCAGGCCAATATTGAGGCTTTACATATCCTGCTCGCCCTACTCCAGCAGAACGAGAGCCTGATCAAGCCGATACTCGAAAAGATGAAGGTTGATCCGGAGATTATTGAAGAGTTCGCCGTGCGCGAAATCAAGAAACTCCCGCGCCTAAAGATCAACCAGGCGTCGGGTCCGGTCCAGGCCGTGTCAGGAACGGCGGAGACTGCTCTGATCCTGGAACGGGCCCAGAAGGAAGCCGACGGCATGACCGACGAGTTCATCTCGACCGAACACATCCTACTCGCACTCATCGGCGTCTCTTCCCCGGCCCAAAGCGTGCTCCTCAACTTCAAAGTAGACTACCAGGCGGTCAAAAATATACTGAAGGAGCTCCGCGGCAACCAGACCATTTCTGATCCTTTCCCAGAGAACAAATATAAAGTCCTTGAGAAATACACAACCAACCTGACCGAACTGGCCCGCCAGGAGAAACTTGATCCCGTTGTCGGACGCGACCAGGAAATCCGGCGCATCATGCAGGTCCTGCTTCGCCGCACCAAAAATAATCCGGTTTTGATTGGCGAAGCCGGCACGGGTAAGACCGCTATTGTCGAGGGTCTCGCCCAACGCATTATCGCCGGCGATGTGCCAGAGAATCTTAAAGACAAAGAGATCGTCATGCTGGATCTCGGCGCGCTCGTTGCCGGAGCCAAGTTCCGCGGCGAATTCGAGGATCGCCTCAAGGCCGTTCTCAAAGAAGTAAAGTCGCGAAGCGGCCGCATTATCCTCTTCATCGACGAACTCCACACCCTCATCGGCGCCGGCGCTTCTGAGGGCTCTATGGATGCCTCCAACATGCTCAAGCCGGCTCTCGCCCGGGGCGAACTGCGCACCATCGGCGCCACCACGACTAAGGAATATCAAAAATATATCGAAAAGGACGCTGCTCTCGAGCGCCGATTCCAGCCGATCATGGTTGCTGAACCGAGCGTCGAAGACACGGTCAGCATGCTGCGCGGGCTCAAAGAAAAATATGAAGTCCACCACGGTGTCCGCATCACCGATAACGCCCTCATCGCCGCTGCCAAGCTATCCAACCGCTATATCAGCGACCGCTCCTTGCCAGACAAGGCAGTTGATCTCATCGATGAAGCGACTTCTTCCCTGCGCATGGAAATCGACTCCATGCCAGACGAACTTGATCAACTCAAACGAAGTATTAACCAGCTAGAACTCAATAAAGCCGGCTTGATGACGACCGATAAACGTTCGCCCAAGCTACGCTCGCTAAACGCTGAGCTAGCCCAGCTCAAAGAGAAAAAAGACCAGCTGGAACTGCACTGGAATAATGAAAAGAATATCATCGCCAAAATCAGAACTTCTAAAAAAGAAATGGAGGACCTGAAAATCAAGGCAGAGATCGCCCAGCGCCAAGGCGCCGACCTGGCGGAAGTAGCCAAGATTCGCTACGGCCTGATCCCGGAACTAGAAAACCGGATCAAGAAACACCAGGAAGAACTCATGAAGATCCAGAAGAAGGGCCAGCGGATACTTAAAGAAGAGGTCGACGAGGAAGACGTCGCCAAGGTAGTCGCCCGCTGGACAGGCATCCCGACCAGCCGCATGCTCCAAGACGAAATAAAAAAGCTAAGCGACGCAGAGATAGTGCTAAATGGCCAGGTTGTCGGACAGGAGGAAGCGATTAAGTCCATCGCCAACGCCCTCAGGCGTAGCCGCGCCGGTATCAATGAAGAAAAGAAGCCGATCGGCTCCTTCCTCTTTGTCGGGCCGACCGGAGTGGGCAAGACCGAACTAGCTAAAACCCTAGCTCGTTTCATGTTCGACGATGAAAAATCTCTGATCCGTCTCGACATGAGCGAATTTGTAGAACGCCATTCGGTCGCCAAGTTGATCGGTTCGCCTCCCGGCTATGTCGGCTATGACGAAGGCGGCCAATTAACCGATAAGATCCGCCGCCGCCCTTACAGCGTCATCCTCTTTGACGAGATCGAAAAGGCCCACCCCGATCTGTTTAATACTCTGCTCCAGATTCTCGATGACGGCCGGCTAACCGATTCCAAGGGCCGAGCCGTGAACTTTAAGAACACTATTGTCATCATGACCTCTAATCTGGGAAATGAAGTGATCAAGCAATACTCGATCGGCTTCTCTGATACCGAAAATAAAACGCAAGCGCGCCGCTTCCAGCGGACGGAGATGAAAGAAAAAATCGACAAGATCCTAAAAAACCACTTCAAGCTGGAATTCTTGAATCGCATTGATGAAATCGTCGTCTTCGAGAGCCTAACGCCACAGGCGCTTGAGCAAATCGTCGAGATTGAGCTCGCCAAGGTCGAAAAACGTCTCGGCAATAAGAACATCAGCGTGAAAGTCAGTCCCCGCATTAAGAAATTACTCGCCGAAAAAAGCTATGACATCACCTACGGCGCCCGGCCGCTCAAACGCATCATCCAGACCATGATCCTTGACGAGCTGGCTGGAGAGATAATCACCGGGAAGATAAAAGAAGGTGATAAAGTAAAGATTGATCTAGGCGATAAAGAAGCGGTTGTCCTCAGGATAAACGGCTGATAATATCCGCTACTCCCCGCTAACGCGGGGAGTATTTTTTTAGATCTAAACTAATATTTGCCAAACTTGTCGCCTTATCCTAATTATATTATAATAAAGGAATGAAAATCTCAAAAAATCTGATAATCGGCGCGGCGCTGGCCGTTTTGCCGTGGTTACTGTATCCATCGGTCGCGGATGCCCAGTTTACCCCCACAGACGGCTATAATCCTAACCGGATACTGGAGGACAACGATATCCTGAATTACAATACTATGAGTTTCGCGGATATCCAGAACTTCCTGATTAGCCGGCCGGGCATCCTCAAAAACTACTCGACCATCAACGCCTACGGCGAACTGAAGTCGGCGGCAGAAATCATTTATGATGCCGTACGCAATAACTTTGACTGTAGCGGCGTCACGCTGAGCGACCAACCGACCGCAGTGGAGCGGTCTTTGAAATGCCGGCGCATCACGACCATCAATCCGCAACTACTTCTGGTCCTGCTCCAGAAAGAAGCCAGTCTGATCGATGACCCTAGTCCCTCCCAGGGACGTCTCGACGCTGCCACCGGTTACGGCTGTCCGACCGGCCAGGGCTGCGTCCCCTATTGGAAAGGTTTCGGCAAGCAAGTTAACAGCGCCGCTCTCCAATTTCTCGCCTATATGCAGGAACCGCAAAAATATGGCTTTAAGATGGGAGAAACGTACGTCGCTAAAGATAAATACTCGAAGCTCCAAACTATCGCCCAAGCCATGGCCAAGCCCGTCGATGATCCGCACAGCTATGCCAAGATAATCGCCTCACCGGAGATGGTCTCGGTCACTCCACAAAATCAGGCAACCGCCGCCCTTTATAACTACACGCCGCACATTTATAACGGCAATTACAATACCTATCTGCTGTGGAACCGCTATTTTGGCACGGCTGTTGTCACGCCGCCGCCAGGAGGAATATCGCGCATCTACCCCGACGGCTCACTACTCAAAGCTGACAACGCGCCGGAAATCTGGCTAATTACCAACGGCGGACAGAAGCGCCATTTCGCCAACTGGTCAACGTTTATTACCCGTTTCCGGCCGGAACAGATAGTAACTGTCGCCGCAACGGAACTGGAAAATTATCCGACCGGATCACCTATAAAATTCCCCAATTATTCTCTGGTCCAGACTCCGGATAAGCAGATCTATCTGTTGGTCGACAAGGAAAAGCGGCCGTTCGCCAGCGCGGAGGTTTTCAAGAAATTCGGCTTCAATCCGGAGGAACTCGAACAGGCGGCAACGGATGATCTGGCTGATTATAAGACCGGACAGACGATCACCGCCACTTCGACTTATGTTACCGGCGCCCTCCTACAAGACTCAGCCAGTGGCGAAGTATTTTATGTTGAAAACGGGACTAAGTATCCGGTGGCGACGGAGATACTCGGCTTGAAATATCCTGATCGGAAGCCCATCAAGAAAACAACCGCCACATTGAAGACTTACCGGGACGGCGAGCCCATCCTGCTTGACGATGGCTCGCTGGTCAAAACCAATAATTATCCAATCGTCTATCTGATATCCGAGGGCAAGAAGCGGCCTTTTGCCGATGAATTTGCTTTCGCTAAATACGGCTACAGTTTCCAAAATGTCGTGACCCTGTCCTCACAATTCCTCTATCACTACGACATGGGAGCGGCTATACAATAATATGGCTCTATCCACTGTCGCCTTGCTTCCCCATTCACCGCTGCTCATACCGGAAATCGGTCGGGCCAACTACTCTTTTTTGTCTAAAACCGTCGCCGCTTATGAGTCAGTCGGCGCCGAGCTTGTGCGCGCAGCGGTTGACACCGTCATCCTCATCAGCCCGCACGGCAGCAAGACGCCTGATTCTTTTGTTCTGAATGTGGCGCCGGAGATGTTACCAGATTTCCGGGATTTCGGCTTCATACCAGACCCGTCCAGCTTAGGTGGAGACGCTATCCTCGCTGACCAGATTAAAAACGCCTTGCGGCCGGATTTTCCAATCCAGCTCACCTCACAACTGAACTTAGATAGCGGCAGCGGCATCCCCCTTTATCTCCTGAAAAAATTCCTCCCAACCCTAAAAACGGTCGTCATCACGCCAGCGGAAAAACTTAGCCTCGAGGAGCAGGCCGCTTTCGGAGCCCGCCTCGGAGGGGTCATCGCTCAGCGCAATAAAAATATCGCTGTCATCGCTTCCGGCGACATGTCCCATCGCTTGAAAAAAAAATCTCCAGGCGGTTATTCGCCGCGCGGCGCGAAATTCGATAACCGGCTGATCGAACTTCTCAGCGCCGGTCCAGCCGGTTTGGACGACATCTTGTCGTTTGATGAAAAACTAGCGGAAGACGCTGGAGAATGCGGCCTAAGACCTCTAGTTTTGGCGCTCGGCGTCCTGGGCGGTCTTGACTGGACACCGGAGATACTCGCCTATCAGACCGACTTCGGAATCGGCTATCTGAGCGTCAATTTCCACTTCCACTCGCCCGGCGAAACGATTAAGACGGCTTAATCTCTATGGAATCTTTTTCCGACATAATAAAGAATAAGAAGAGGCTGAAAGCGCCCGCCTATCCCTGGCAAGATTTGGCGCTGCGCGTAATAAAAGAGTTGTCTATCCCGGCCTTCAAACGTTCCGCGGTTTTCCAGGTCTGTAAGAATAAGACGGCGCCCGAGATCGAGCTAGCCCTGAACGACACTAAAGAACTCTGTCATGACGGAGCCAAGTGGAAGTATTTTTTTAAGATCATTGACCAAAAATAGGATTACGTTAAGATAGCCATATGCCTAAAATCCTGAAAATTGTTCTCCACCCCGACCCCAAGCTGCGTGAAATATCGGCTGACATCGCTCCCGAGAGGCTGAGCGCTCCGGATATCCAGCAGCTGATTTTGGATATGGAAGAAACGATGAAAAAAAAAGACGGTGCCGGTCTGGCCGCCCCACAGGTCGGCCAAAGTATCCGGTTAATCGTGGTCGCCGACGAAAAAAAGATAATATCCATGATCAACCCGCGGCTGACCAAAAAGTCTTGGGCCAAAGAAACTGAAGAAGAGGGCTGTCTTTCGGTCTTGAACAAGAAGGGCGAGATAATCTATGCCCTGGTGGAACGCTGCAAGAAGATAAACTGCGTCTACCTTGATCCGCAGGGTAACAAGAAAAAAATAAGCGCCGAGAAGATGTTGGCGCGCGTAATCCAGCATGAGATCGACCACCTTGATGGGGTCCTGTTCATCGATAAGATCGTCCAGAAAAAATCGGTTAAGCCAACTAAACCCTCTTCTTAGCCCGATATACTTTCCAGATTATCCAGGCCGAACCGAGCGCCAGAAGGAAAAAAGTAAGCTCGTGATAATAAAGAGATAGGAGTTCCTGGTTGGCACCGATAAAATATCCGAGTGCCGCCAACACACTGATCCAGATACCCGAACCAATAGCGGTCAAAAGCACAAAACGGCCAAAAGGCATACGGCAAAATCCGGCCGGCAAAGAAACCAGCTGCCGGACGGCCGGTATCAGCCGGCCGATCAGGGTCGCCGACCCGGCGTTGGCCAAAAAATATTTCTCCGACCGCTCAATATTCTCCGGGGTGATAAGGAGTAAGCGCGCCCAACGGGTCGCCGCCAATTTGTAGACGAGCGGCCGACCGAGCCAAGCCGCTAACCAATAATTGAAAATCGCTCCAGTCACACTGCCGATAAGACCGGCTAGAGCCACTAAATAGATATTCATTTCCCCACGGCTAGCCAGATAAGCAGCCGGTGGCACAACAATCTCCGACGGAAAAGGGATGAGTGAACTCTCCACCGTCATCAAGATGACGATGCCGGAATAACCTAGCCCCTGCGTTATACCAAGCGCCCAGGTGAAAAAAGCGTTTAACATACCAATAATATAGCATCAATTCCCCGCATGTCCAACCCCGCTACGCCTCACGGCGGCCAAAAAATCAGAACGATATTCATGGGTACGCCGGAATTTTCATGTCCCGGATTAGAGTCGCTCCTCGCCGATCCCGTCTTTGAGATCATCGGCGTCTTCACGCAAACAGATAAGCCAGTCGGACGCCGACAGATCATGACAGCTCCGCCCGTGAAAAGATTGGCTCTGGACAGAAACCTCCCTGTTTTCCAACCGCTTCGGATCCGCCATGAAGCCGAAACCATCCGAGGGATGCAGCCGGATATGATCGTCGTTATCGCTTATGGACAGATCATTCCCCAAGCCATCCTTGATATACCAGTCTTTGGCTGTATAAATGTCCACGCTTCCCTGCTCCCCAAATACCGCGGCGCCGCCTGTTTGAGCGCGCCTATCTTAAACGGTGACACTGAGACAGGCGTGACGATCATGAAGATGGAGGCCGGCCTTGACACCGGACCTATCTTACGGCAAACTAAGCTGCATCTTGACAAGAACGAAACCTTGCTCCAGCTACACGACCGGCTGGCGGAGATAGGGGCTGCTCAGTTACCTCAGACGCTCAAGGACTACGCGGCCGGTCTCATCGAACCCCAGCCGCAGGGTGAGTTCGGCGCCAGCTACGTCCGAACGTTAAAGAAAGAAGACGGGCATATCGATTGGCATAAATCAGCAATGGAAACCGAACGGATGATCCGAGCCTATAATCCGTGGCCCGGCACCTATGCCATCCTAGACAAGACAACGAGCAGCCGGACTGTCAAAATATTGGACGTAGAGCACAAACCGATCCCATTAAACGGGCGTAAACCAGGCGAATTATTCCTCGATAACAAACGGATAGCCGTCCAGTGTGGACAAGATTCTTTAGTTATATTAAGATTACAAATTGCCGGGGGTAAGGCGCTCAGCGCCGCCGACTTCTTGACCGGCAATTTCAGCCTGATTGGCACCGTGCTTGATTAAGAGCCGCCACATGGTCCCTTCGTCTAACGGTTAGGACGCCAGGTTCTCATCCTGGTAATAGGGGTTCGATTCCCCTAGGGACTACG
>CAZLGE010000025.1:0-11217 GCA_964559375.1 uncultured Gammaproteobacteria bacterium
ATTATAATCTATGTTTTTTATTAACCTTTATTATTCCAATAACACCACCGGCAACAATTAAAACTCCAAGTAATTGAGCCCCAGGACTATCATCATAACCACCATAAACAAAAACAAATAATCCAACTAATATCACTAAAGTGAAAAGTATTATTTTAATAGTTTTGTTCATATTTTCTAAATTGGGTGCCTACAGGGAATCGAACCCTGGCTAACGGGACCACAACCCGCCGTTCTACCATTAAACCATAGGCACCATACCATATTTCTGAACGGAACGTACGCCCGGAAGGAATCGAACCTTCGTTAAGAGCTTAGAAGGCTCCCGTTCTATCCACTGAACTACGGGCGCAAAAAATCAGAGACGAAGTTCCGATTACTGATTCATACTAATAAAATTGTCCATTATTGTCAAATATGTCCCCCAGCTAATCTATTGCGCCTTTGGCGTAAAACCTCAAAAGCGATAACCGCCACAGCCACTGAAACATTTAAAGAATCAATATCACCGACCATCGGAATAATAATCTTCTTATCAGCCTGTTCTAACCATTTTCCGCTTAAACCATGAGCCTCCGACCCGAAAACGAGAGCAACTGGACCGGTCAGATCGGCCTTGCTATAATCTTCCCGGCCATCGGTAGTCGCGGCCAAGCAAGATATCTGCTTATCCCTTAGCCAGCTAATTGTTTCTTTTAAAGAAGATTTAACTAATGTTACAGAAAAAATTTCTCCCTCACTCGCCCTGATTACATTAGGATTGAAGGGATCAGTCTGAGCATCATTAACAATTACCCCGTCTGCCCCAACAGCGGCAGCCGTGCGGATTATTGCGCCTAGATTACCGGGTTTTTCAACATCCTCAAGAACGATGAGTAACGGATTCTCCCCTAGACGAATATCATTAAGAGAAGCTTCCCGCGACTGGAATGTCGCCAAATAACCGTCGGGATTTTCTTTAAAAGATATTTTTTTAAAGACTTCCTCGGTAACCGAAACTGTCTTCTCGCCGGGAATACCCAAGAAACCGCTTTGTCCGGCTTTAGAACCAAGACTTTCCGAATAATACAAGGAGACAACGCTCCAGCCAGACTTAACCGCCATTGATATCTCGCGGATACCGTCGACAATTATTAAATCTTGTTTTTTTCTGTTAACTGATTTTTTCAGGCGCAAAACCTCTTTTATCAAACCGTTAGACGCGCTGGTTATAATATGCATAATATTTATTTACTCTTAGCTCCAATTATATAATAAGCACCCAAAAACAGCCAATTGTGATATAATAACCCCATAACTCCTAAACATGCCTATACCCCAATTAAAAAAACAGTCGACTGATTCCTGGCGGAATTATCGTCAAGCTCGCGGCCTTAAACCAGTAAAATACGTCCGTAAGACCAACAAGCGAAAACAAATAGTCAAGAACCTTATTCTCCTGGGTCTAGGTTTAGGCGCTTTCTTTTTGGTGATCTTCACCGTCTATGTCGCCTGGATATCACGCGATCTACCCAATCCTAACCAGTTGATCAGCCGCGAAATCGCTCAAAGCACCAAGATATATGACCGGACTGGTGAAAACATTCTTTATGAGATAAGCGGCGACGAAAAAAGAACTCTTGTCGCCCTGGAAGATATACCCGGACACGTCAAGCAGGCGACGGTCTCCATCGAAGATAAAAATTTTTATAAACACGGCGGCTTCAGCCTCTGGGCGATGTTCCGTACCGCCATCACTAACGTTGTCTTTAACCGGAGCGCAGGTGGTTCAACTCTCACTCAACAATTCATCAAGAATGCCATCCTGACACCGGAAAAAACTTTGCCCCGCAAAATAAAAGAGTTAGTTTTGGCTTACCGGCTCGAAAAAAAATTCTCTAAAGACGAGATTCTTCAGATGTATCTTAACGAAATCCCTTACGGCTCCAACGCCTATGGCGTCGAAGCGGCCAGCCGGAAATACTTCAACAAGAGCGTCCGCGACGTAAGTCTGGCAGAGGCGGCCGTTCTGGCGGCGATCGTCCAAACACCTACTCGCTATTCCCCCTGGGGACCGAACAAAGACATCCTAATAAGCCGTAAGGATTACGTCCTTAATCTAATGTTCGAGCAGGGTTATATATCGGAAAGCGAGCGTGACGCCGCCCAGGAAGAAGAAATAGATTTCAGCGGCCCGGAAACAAATATTACTGCCCCACATTTCGTGATGTATATCAAAGACATCTTAGCGGAAAAGTACGGCGAAAAAATGGTTGAACAAGACGGCCTGAAAATCTACACCACCCTGGACCTTTATAAACAAAAGATTGCGGAAGAAGTGGTGACAGAACAAACTAAGGACTATCCGGAAAAATATAACGCCACAAACGCCTCCCTAGTCGCCCTCGATCCCAAAACCGGCCAGATACTGGCTATGGTGGGTTCACGTGATTATTTTGACGATACCATCGATGGCCAGGTAAATGTGGCCACGAGGCCACGCCAGCCCGGGTCATCAATGAAGCCCCTGGTTTACGCCGCCCTCTTTGAAAAGGGTTACACCCCGGACACCATTCTCTACGACGTCTTAACGAATTTTTCCACCAACCCGGCCGATCCCTACCAACCGCGGAACTATAACGGTAAGGAAAACGGTCCAGTAACGGTGCGCAAGGCGCTCGCCGGGTCTTTGAATATTCCGGCCGTGAAAGCGATCTATCTGGCGGGGATAAACAGCGTCATCGATCTGGCGGAAAACATGGGTTACTCAACTCTCTCGGACCGCAGCCGCTTCGGCCTATCCTTGGTCCTGGGCGGCGGCGAAATCAAACTACTAGAACATACTAATGCCTACAGCGCTTTCGCCCGCGACGGCCAGATCAGCCCGATAGTTGGTATCCTGAAAATTGAAGACAAGAACGGCCGAGTAATCGAGGAGTTTGAACCCACCTCAAGAAAAGTGCTTGATTCTCAGGTGGCGAGGATGATTAATAACATCCTGTCTGATAATGAGGCGCGCGCTTTTACCTTCGGCACCAACAACCCCCTTACCCTAAGCGATCGTCCGGTAGCAGCTAAGACCGGTACGACCAATGATTACCGCGACGGGTGGACAATCGGCTACACGCCGTCTCTGGTAGCCGGTGTTTGGGTGGGAAATAACAATAACAAAGAAATGAAAGCGGCCGGCGGCAGTATTGGCGCGGCTCCGATCTGGCAAGATTTTATGAAGCGGGTTCTAGGCGACACGCCGATTGAAGATTTCAGGGAGCCAGACGACTACCAGACCGGAAAACCGATCTTAGACGGCCAGTTGCCCGAAGAGGTAATCAGGGTGGACATCGGTACTGGTCAGCCCGCTTCGGAAAACACACCCCTGGAGATGACTGGAGAAATAAAACGAACGATCCATCATAGCATCTTATATTTTGTGGACCCCGCCGAACCCCGTGGTCCTTCTCCCGAGGATCCTTCTAAAGACCCCCAGTTCACTCTGTGGGAGGGCGCTGTGACGCTTTGGGCACAAAGCAACGCTACATCCACCCCGGCTACGCCAGCTGAACCTGGTGGGGACGCCAGTAACCGACCCTCTATTATCATCTCTCTCCCTCTAAACAACCAGACCATCACCGAACCTAAGCTTGAGGTATTTGTCGAGGGGGCAGCGCCACGCGGCATAAATAGAATAGAATACTATATTAATGATAATCTTTGGGATACCCGCTATGGTCGGCCGACCGGGTTTGTTAAGGATATTGGTTTCTTAAGCAATGGTTACCACGACCTTAAAGCGCGCGCCTGCGATGATCAAGAAAATTGCAGTGAAAACAGAATTAATTTTAACCTGCTTATACCAAATAATCCGATCAGCACCGGCCGCGGAAATTTGTCAATCACTAGCCCCAGCTCAGGAATTTCAGCTGCCAGTTACGACTGGCCGCTACCGGTCCGGTTGCGGTTAGACAAACCGGAAAGGGCCGCCCAGCTTCAGCTCTTAGTGCGTAGTAGTGACGGAAACATCACGACCATAAAAACAATCTCTTTCCCGGGTCGAGAACCGGAGCTGATTTGGAATACCGCTCCGCCGACCGGCACCTATTCACTCTACGCCGAATTAAATGAGTGGAGTGGAGAGATAATCAAGAGCGGGGAGATAAGGTTGATAGTAAAATAAAAAACCAGCGGCGCTAGCTACTGGTTTTTTATTTATAAAATCTATTGTCTGATCGGCATCACGATATAAAGATATTTACTATCTTTCTCTGGCCGCAATAAACATGGCGTATTAGAATTGAGGAGGCTAAGCTTAACCCGCGGTCCTTCGATGTTGCTTAATCCATCTAGTAAGTACCGATAATTAATAGTTATTTCGTTTTCAACACCGCTACTTTCTGATCTAACTTCAATCTGACTCTCACCACTAGCTCCGGAATATGAGCTAACGAGTATCTTATTCTTTAAGAATTTCAGGGTCACATCATTTATCCCGGTCTTAGAAAATAATGAGGCGGCTTTCGTAGCTCGGATTAGTTCCTGGCGATCAACCAGAACTTCCGTCTGACTTTTTGTAGGTATAATCTGTTTATAATCAGGATACTGCCCACTAATCAAGCGAGAAATTAGCTCGACCGAATCAATCGTAAACAGGATTTGATTTTCTGATATATATATCTTTACATCTTCCTCTTCTGAAAGAGCGGCCCCGTCCCAGTTATTTAATATCCTAAGCAGCTCCTGGGCCGTCTTAGCTGGCACAATAAGTTTATGTTCTTCATTTTTTTCCTCTTCGTCGGCTTGTTTGTTTTCGTAAACAGCAGTAACCCCCACTTCTTTTTCGGCCAGCCGATAACTGTCGGTTGCCGCCAAACTAAGTTGACCCTGATTAAAATAAAATAACACGCCAGTTAACTCAACCCGGTTTTCGCTGGTTGATACAGAAAAAATAACACTATTGAGCGCCTTTTTAAAATCACCCAGCGGACAGCGGTAGTGGTTTTTCTTTGGTATAACTGGAATTAGGGGAAATTCTTTAGCTGATTCACCCTTTATCTTCGTCTTATACCCACCAGACTCAACGCGCAGCTCGCCCTCTTTTTCATCAACCAACACCTTTTCATCTCCACCCAGTAGACCAACATACTCAGTAATCAACTTAGAGTCAATTGTGAATTGGCCGTCTTTTTCGATCTTACCGCGAAGTTGGTGGGTTATCCCTATCTCTAGGTTGGTGCTGACCAGCTCTATGTTGCCATTCTCAGCCTTGATTAGAATATTGTTCAGGATTGGTAAATTAATGTTCTTGGTGGTGATATGCCCAACAATGTTTAATCCCCTTTTTAAGTTTTCTTGTAGGCTGATGAAGCGCATATTATTAATAGGTATTATTAATTATATGTAAACTAATAATAGTAATAAGGCGGTGGACAAATTGAAATATTGATTGATTAACGTTTTTTTGTTGGTGTTTAAAACGATTTTCTTGTTGATAATCAACTGCTTATCTTGTTTACTTATTTTTGTTTAGTGTTGAAAAGAGAGTTAAGCCGAGTTTTTATAAACATCTTATCCGCCAGTCGACACAAAAAATCAACAGGCTACTAACAGGTTTGTCCTCAATATCCGGAGCTAAAAAGTTGACGAATTGAGCCGATCTCTTGCTTAATCTTTTCATTCCCACCGCCCCTGACCTCCTGGTTAATCTTAGTGTAGGAGTGCATGGCGGTGGTGTGGTCTCGGCCGCCGAGCTCGGCGCCGATTGTTGGGTATGAAGAGCCAATGTCCTCTCGGATTAAAAAGATAGCTATTTGTCTAGGCCAGACTAATTCTTTTTTGCGGCTCTTTCCGATCAGGTCTTTGTAGGTGATGTTATAAAATTTAGCGGTGGCCTCGATGATCTCTTTCGCTGTCAAGGACCTGGTTTGTATGTTGGAAACGTAGTCATTAAGGATCTCCTTAACAGTCTTTAGACTAGGGGTTAAGTCTTTGAATTGATGAGAAGCGATCACTTTAATAAGGGCACCCTCTAACTCACGGACATTATTTTGGACACGTTCTGCAATATAAGCCAAAATTTCTTTGTCCAGGGGGTATTGTTTCTCTAAAGCCTTTTTTTCTAAGATGGCAATTTTAGTTTCCGTATCCGGCTTGCCGATATCGGCGACCATGCCGGACTCGAAGCGGGAAATCAAACGGCTTTCGATCGCGGGGATTGATTTTGGCGGCCGGTCGGAAGTTAGGACAATCTGCTTGTCGTTTTGTTGGAGCTCATTAAATGTGTGAAAAAATTCCTCTTGTGTGCCGTCTTTTCCGCCCATAAACTGGACATCGTCAACTAGAAGCAGATCAACATTACGGTAGAGGTTTTTAAATTCTTTGGCGCGCCCCCCTTTGACTGACTGAATGTAGCTATTAGTGAACTTTTCACTAGTTACATACAAGATTTTATTGGTTCCCTTGGCAACGGCGTTGCCAACGGCCTGGAGTAGATGGGTTTTTCCTAAACCGACACCGCCGTAGATAAAAAGAGGATTATAAGATTTGCCTAAATTTTTAACAACCGCCAGGCAGGCGGCGTGAGCCAGCTCGTTGCCGCGTCCGACGATAAAATTTTCAAAAACATAGCGTGGATTAAGGCCGAACCGGTTCACTCCACCGCCGCCTTCGCTGACGTTATTAGAGTGCACCTCACTCTTAGCCGTCGGTACTGCGCCGGCTTCTTTACTTTCCGTCTTTACGGTTGTTAGGCCGACGCCGCCTCCGGGGCGCAGTTCGATTTTATAGATTATTTCTTCAACCGGCTGGCGGGTAACATTTCCTAGGGCGCTCACTATATTCTTGTGGTATTTTTCTTCCAACCATTTCTTAACGAATGCGTTCGGCACGCAGATAATAAAACGTCCATTTTCAAACGAAGAAATGAAAGTGTCTTTAAACCAGGTGATAAAGTGAGCCCGGGACAAGCTTACCTCAATTTCCCCCAAAACGGCCTGCCAGATTTGTTCGTTGGTCATATTTAAAGAGGAGTTTAACTTTTAATTTTCCAGCAGATTTATTATATTAGATAAAACACTTTCCCACAAGGTCGTTTAATGTTTAGAAGATGTTGATAATAAGTGGATAACCAGTTTGTTCGTTCTGATGGTGTAAGAATAGCTGTTTGATTGACTCCCCCGGCTAAAGGTGTTATCTTATAATCCAGAATACGGCTGGCTCTGCCGTGCTCAAGAAATTATAAAATTTAACTTTTTTGTATGCCGAAAAGAACCTACCAGCCCGATAAACACCGAGCCAAGAAGAAACACGGTTTTATTAAAAGAATGGACACGAAGGATGGGCGACAGGTGCTCAAAAGACGCCGGCAGAAGGGCCGCAAGAGTCTGTCAAAATAAGATATTAAAGGCGCTTCCATGCTCAAGAGGGTCAACAGGATGGGGCGGAACAAAGAGTTTGACCGGGCTTTCAAGCTCGGCCAATCTTTTTATGGTAAGATGATGGGGCTTAAAGCAATCGATAATGGTCTGGCCCTGACTCGACTTGGCATCTTGATAAGCACTAAAGTTAGTAAAAAAGCTCCAATTAGAAATAAATATAAACGACGTATACGGGAGATAATCCGCCAGGAACTCCCGGCTCTGAGAGGCGGGAAAGATGTGGTTATAGTGGTTTTTCCTCAAATATTAGAGAGTGATTATGAAGGAATCCGCTTATTTCTGAAAAGTGGCCTGCGGAAGCTCAATCTATATAAATAAAAATGATTCGATTTTTAAAGGAAATATCCCGACAAACGGTCATTAGTTTAATCAGGTTTTATCAGAAAACCCTATCTTTTGACCATGGGAAGCTAAAATTTCTCTACCCTCACGGATTTTGTCGATTTTCTCCGACCTGTTCCGAGTACGGCTTGCAGGCAGTGGCTAAATACGGCGTGATCCGGGGCGGGATAATGACAACCTGGCGCATCCTGCGCTGCAATCCCTGGAATAAGGGAGGCTATGATCCAGTTAAATAATAAAGAAAATTATGACCAATTTTTTCACCACCATCTTTTATCAGCCGATCTTGAATCTGCTGGTCCTTCTCTACGATACCGTTTCTTTCCAAGATCTAGGAATAGCCATCATCCTTTTGACGGCAGTCATTAAACTGATTTTCTGGCCGCTCAGCCGTTCATCCATCAAGTCGCAGAAAGCCCTTCAGGATTTACAGCCGAAGATTGAGGAACTCAAAAAACAGCACGGAGAAGATAAGGTCGGTTTGAGCCAAGCGACCATGGCGCTCTATAAAGATAATAAGGTCAATCCCTTTTCCTCTTGTCTGCCGCTTCTTATCCAACTTCCTTTTTTGTTTGCGGTTTATCGAGTATTTACAAACGGCCTTAACAACCGCTTGGATCTGGTCTATTCTTTCATCCCGAAGCCGGAGACGATAAACACCCTGTCGCTGGGTTTTCTCGATTTATCTAAACCGAGCATATATTTGGCAATTCTAGCGGGTCTGGCTCAATTCTGGCAGGCGCGTATGATGACTAGGACAAAACCGGCTGTTACGGTGCCCGGATCTCGTGATGAAGGTATGGCGGCGATCATGAATAAGCAGATGCTTTATTTCATGCCAGCAATCACTATATTTATCGGCCTGTCTTTGCCTGGCGGATTGACTCTATATTGGTTCGTCTTTACGCTTTTTACCGCCCTGCAACAGCTTATCACTTTTAGGAATAAACCCGACCTCGGCCAGAGCGGCGGAGCAATCGAAGGAGAAATAGTTAAATAAGGAAGTCACAGAAATAAAAAATACCCCGCTGTGCGGGGTATTTTTGCTATTCCTGTAGAAGAGTGGTCGAGGTGGCGCCCGCTTGGGGAGGCGTGGTAGTTGCGGTTTCCTCGCCCGCTGTCGGAGTCGAGCTGGCGGCGCGCCCGACCAGACAGACCGCCTGCCAAGGGATGTAGTGGGAAGAAAAACGCCGGGTTTGTTCTGGAGTGGTTGTAGATCCTTCCGGATAGACGACGGTATAATCAAAATAAGCGTCGGCTCCGTTATGGGCGCTTTCGGTACATTTTTTTTCTCCCGGAGCGAGCTCATCCGTCTCGATCATTTTAGTTGGTGCGGGTTTTACAATGTTATATATCACCGGATCGGTCATCGTGGTTACGCGGCCGTCTCTCACGCCCCAAAAGTCAAAGTGAAGATCGTCACCCTCGATACGGGACTGGATCAAGATATAACTTCCGGTATCATTAAGGAAGCGGAAATCGGGAGCCGGGTCGTAAATAGTTGCATCGGTGCCGGCCGGTTCATAATATGATACTCGATAAGAATGGTTGCGCCGCTGAGTAATGGGTAGTCCGGAGGCGAGGGCGGACCGAAAGGCGGTTGTGCCGATTTGGCAGAGTCCACCGCCGTATTCCGGCACGGTTTTATTGCCCTTTATTACCAGCTCCGGCAGATAGCCGGCAGCGGCATCGATTTCCCCCAGAGCTGCCAAGAGGGAGAACTCTTCGCCGGGTTTGATGAGTAGGCCGTGTAGAGCGTCTGCCCCGATCCGGATATTATGGCGGCGATTAGCTGGGGAGCCGGAGAAACGCGAATGACCGGTACCGATTATTTCTTTAATTTCAAATGTGTCATCTGACGATAAATTATCAGCCGTTATTTCTTCGGTAGCCAATTCCACCTCTTTTTTCTCTTCCAAAAAAGCGGCAGCGATCCGGGAGGCGCTTAGAGGGATGTCAAGCCGGTTGCCAGGTCGGCCAGCTTGCCAGCTTGTTACGCGGCCATCCTTGATTTCAAAGCGCGGTAGGATTGCTTCGCGATCGACAACCGGAGCAACTGCCTCCTCTAGATAGGCGGAAATTTTCATTTCATCGAGAACAAGCGTGGTTTGGCTGTCCTTAGTAGTCTTCATCCAATTCACCAGCTGGTCAGCCGGAATAGACCACCCTTGGCCGCCGCTTGCCTGGTTGGCGTCTGCGGACAGTTTCAGATTAAGCGCGCCCCGTTTGGCTGCGAGCTTGATGTCTTCTTCTCGTCCTCTTAGATCAGAGAGGGTTATTTCCGGCCGGAGCGGCAAAATAGCGACTGTGACCGGGCGATCAGCCAAACTGTCTAAATTAGAAGAGACTTCAGCTAAAATGCCGTCGTAGTCTATGGTTTGCCCGGTTGTTTCCGGATGGCTATTGAGCTGTATTTCACTGCCAGCCCCCTTTTCCAAAGAGAAATAGGCGTTTGCCGGCTCAATTATCAGATCGGAAAAATTTTCCTCTAGCCATAAACGTAGTTGAGGAATATCGAGAGTGTAAACCGCTTTTCGATGTTTCCCTTCTCGAGGAATTAGCCAGGTGCGGAGATAGGTGAAAAAAGTTCGGTCTGTTGGGCGCCCAAAGGCGTCGTCAATCATTTTTTTATTTTCAAAAAAGAGCGGCGGGAATGACAAGGAGGCATCGGGAGATAGAACGGTTACCGGCATGGAAACAACACGTGAGCCAACAACGAAAGTCAGGCCGTTATCAGAAATTTTTTCCGTTCGGGCACTAAGTATGTTATCGGCCTGTTCTTTGGTCATGCCTCCCAGGTCAAGGTTGCCAATCATGATGCCGGGGTAGATGCTGTCCTGGTAATTGCTGGTCCAATAAAAATAAAGGCCGGCCCCAAGAGCCGCCAATACGATTATAACGGATCCGAGGGTAATCCGCAGTGTCAGAGAGGGGGAATTCATATCAGCTTATTTGGTCAGTCCTTTACCTTAACTTCTATCTGCCCTGTTTCGGCCTTATAAAGAGTGATGGTTAATACGCCATTTTCGAGTTCCGCATTCACTCGCTTGGGGTCGACTTCGGCTGGTAGGATGATTGAACGGGAAAAGGCCCCCCAGTAGCATTCCCTGTATAAGTAGTCTTCCTCAGCGACCGCGGCTCCGCTTTCGCGCACCCCGCTCACTGTGAGAAGGTCGTGATGGAGAGATATTTTGAGATCCTCGGGTTTTGCTCCGGCGATGGTCGATTTGATAATGATTTTTTTGGCCGTCTGGTAGACATCGATTGCCAGCTGCCCCTCGGTTTCCGGCTCGGCGTAATTTAACCACTCGTTTACTCCAGAATGGTCTTCACGTATTAGGGCGCCGGCCCCAGTATTTTTTGGGAAAAACATAAAGATAATTTGACTATGACTATAATTTATCAATTTTTTGGTTAAAAGTAAACAGGCGGTTACAAAAAATCCGCCTGCAGGAGGCGGATTTTT
>CAZLGE010000026.1:0-9865 GCA_964559375.1 uncultured Gammaproteobacteria bacterium
TATAACGGATGATATTATAATTTTTCTATGGTAATGTCAATGGTCTCTAAATACGGAACCAATAATTCAGATCTATGCCGCGGCGCCGTAAGAGGGGGTAGCCGCCAGTTGGCCGATGAGATGAAGGACAAGATTTCAGCTTATATTAATTAAATTGTCAACATCTGATATTTGCCCTTTAGACTCAAAAATGATAAGATTAATGAGAAATTCAGAAAAGATTCCCCATCGTCAACTCCGCTAAGAAAATATATATATGACTCGAATCATCATCCTGGCGGCCGGTAACGGCACGCGTATGAACAGCCATTTGCCCAAGGTGTTAGTACCTCTCCAGGGGCGACCCATGATTAAATATCTTCTCGATTCGATCGCCTCGGCCGGCATTGATCCGCGGCCGCTGGTGGTTGTCTCGCCAGCCAACGAAGAGATTATTCGCCGTGAGCTAGCTGATCAGTCTGTTGATTTCGTGCGGCAGGAACAGCAGCTCGGGACCGGCAATGCGGTAGCCTGCACTAAAGACTCTTTATCACCAGAGATTTCTAGAGTCCTCGTCCTTTATGGCGATCATCCTTTTTTCAAGACCGCCTCGCTAGTCAAGATAGCTGCTAGCGAGCCGCAGCCGCTCGCGATGATGACTACGGAATTGCCGGATTTTGATGATTGGCGTCGTAACTTTTATCATTGGGGCCGGATCATCCGCGACCAATCGGGACAGATCGTGAGGATCGTAGAATTTCGAGATGCCAGTGAAGAAGAACAGACTGTGACCGAGGTGAACCCGGCAGTCATGTGTTTTGATAAGGAGTGGCTTTTACAGCATCTATCCAGTCTGAATAATCGCAATAATTCGCAAGAATATTATTTGACGGATCTAGTCAAAATCGCCTTCAGTGAAAAACTGACGATCAGTTCGATTAGCGTGGAACCACACGAAGCTATGGGCATCAATAGTTTGGAAGAATTAAAGATTGCTGAAGGATTACTCGCGGCCCGTACCTAATAGGCCGTTCCTTTTATATGTCCGTGATTCTTGACCTCCATATCCATTCGCGCTACTCTCGCGCCTGTTCGCCACAGATTAGCCTGTCTGGAATCGAAAGTGCCTGCCGCCGGAAAGGCGTCGATATTGTCGCGAGCGGTGATTTTACATTTCCGGCTTGGTTCGATTCGATGGGCAGGGAGCTAGAGGAGACGGCTAGCGGTTCCGGTCTCTATAGACGTAAGGAGTCGCCTGACGACTGGGTGAAATTTATTATCGGCACCGAAATTTCCCTTGTTTATAAAGACGGCGACAAGGCACGCCGCATCCATCTGGTTCTCCACGCCCCCAATTTGGAGGCAGCCGCCGAACTTAACAAGATACTTGATAAGCGGTTTAACATCCGTTCGGATGGCCGGCCGATATTGGGTATTAGCGCGCCGGAATTTGTTAGATTAGTCCTGGCGGTCAATCCGGACTTCCTGGTTTATCCCGCTCATATTTGGACGCCCTGGTATTCTGTTTTTGGCTCCAAATCCGGCTTTGACTCTTTGGAAGAATGTTTTCATGATCAGACCGAGTACATCTATGCTTTTGAGACTGGCTTGTCGAGCGATCCGGCGATGAACTGGCGGTTATCGGCGCTTGATAAGTTGACTTTGTTGTCTAGCTCCGATGCCCATAGCCTGGCTAATATCGCCCGGGAAGCCAATATAATGGAACTTGAAGGAGTGCCGACTTACCGAAAGATTTATGATAATATAAAGAATAAGAAAGGGATGGTCGAAACATTGGAGTTTTATCCCGAGGAAGGAATGTATCATCTCGACGGACATCGCCTCTGCGCTTTTTGCTGCGAGCCGGCCCAGAGCCGCCGTTTGTCCGATATTTGTCCGGTCTGTCATAAACCCCTGGTAATCGGCGTCTTGAATCGGGTGGAGGCGCTCAGCGATCGCCCGCTAGGCTTTCGTCCGTCCGGGGCGCCGGGTTTTAAAAAGATCGTAGAGCTTGATAAGATCATTGCGGATGCTTGGGGAGTTAAAGGCCGTAAGTCTCGTGCGGTTCAAGCTGAATATCACCGCCTGACCGACACTTTCGGAAGCGAATTACACATCCTCTTAGACCTCGACCTTAAAGCAGTCGGGTCGGAAATAGATTTCCGGATATGCGAGGGCATCCAGCGTTCAAGAGAAGGGCGGATTCAGATTGAACCGGGTTTTGATGGTCAATATGGGAGGGTGTCGATCTTTACCGCTGAGAGCCGCCCCAGCCGACAAGCTAACCTTTTATAATATATGACATTCTCTCGCAATTTTCTGGTCAGTTTTATTAGTTTAGTGGCTTTTTTGGTGTTGGCTACCATTAGTGCTCATCTTTATGGCGGCGAACCAGGCACGAAGGCTGATCTTAAAGACATTCCAGTCTGGCAGAAGATTCGGCCCGCGGGCGAGTCAATCTGGTCCGTTGTCTCCGTCCCCTCGGGGGAACAATCCGCGTCCTCAGAAGAAGCGTCGGGTTCTGGTCCGAATGAGGACGGTTGGTGGTCGGCTCTTAGAGCTCGGCTCCAAGCGGAATGGGAAAAGAGTGGAAGCCACTCTCCAGAAGAAATATCTGATATTAGCCAAAAAATAATGGAAAGGTTTTATCTTTGGCGTGAAGAGTGGCTATCAAAAAATTAATCTTTAACTGATATTTATTTTAAGGTTTTCCTAGCTAGAGTGTGCTATAATTAATCTGTTAATTATTCTAAGCCAAATATTATGTCCAAGGAAAAGGATAAGAAGGGGATAACCGCGGCTGACAAAGAAGACAATCGTCACCGGAAAGAAGATGCCGCCCTAAGCGCCATCGAACAGATCCGTAGTCGTTTTGGTGATGGCGCCATTATGAAATTTGGCGATGTCCCGAGAACTAATGTTGATGCTATTTCCACTGGTTGTTTATCTTTAGATATAGCGACTGGCGTCGGTGGTGTGCCGCGTGGGCGCGTTATTGAAGTTTACGGACCAGAATCTTCTGGCAAGACCACTTTGGCTCAGCATATCGTCGCTGAGGTTCAAAAAGCGGGCGGCATCGCCGCTTTCGTCGACGCCGAGCACGCTCTTGATCCGGAATATGCCGCCAAGATCGGCGTGAACGTTAAGGAGATGCTCCTCTCTCAGCCTGATAGCGGTGAACAAGCTTTAGAAATCGTCGAAACGCTGGTACGGTCTAATGCCGTCGATGTTGTGGTTGTCGATAGTGTGGCTGCGCTCGTTCCTCAGAAAGAAATTGAAGGCGAGATGGGCGATCAGCATATGGGGCTACAGGCCCGCTTGATGAGCCAAGCGCTCCGCAAGCTGACGGCGGTCATCGCTAAGACCAAGACGGTCGTTATCTTCATCAATCAGATTCGCAATAAGATTGGCGTTTTCTTCGGTAATCCGGAGACGACCACCGGCGGCAACGCCTTGAAATTTTATTGTTCCGTCCGCATAGAAGTCCGTCGTAGTGCCCAGATCAAGCAGGGGGAGAAGATCATTGGCAATCGAGTCAAGGTGAAGGTGGTCAAAAACAAGGTGGCTGCTCCTTTCCGGACTTGCGAGTTTGACATCATGTATAATGAGGGCATTTCGGTCTCCGGCGATCTTATTGATCTTGGCGTCGAACATGGGGTGGTCAAGAAAAACGGCAATTCCTATTCCTTTGGTGACATAAAATTGGGGACCGGCCGCGAAACGGCCAAGAAGACGATCAAGGATGACAAGAAACTGATGGCGGAGATCCGTAAGGCGATCCTGGCGGAAGTGAAAAGTAAGGAAGTCGAAGAAAACAAATAACTTATTAATTGGTTATCGCCCCCGGTTTTCCGGGGGCGATTTTAAAGACAGGAACTATGACCAAGAAATCAGCGGAAACTTTTGTCCTTTCGGTAGGCGGCTCGCTTATCGTCACTCGGGAGGGGATTGATCTGAAATTTTTAAAACGTTTTCATGACTTTATCGCCCGGCAGGTCAAGCAGGGCAAGAAGTTTTATCTCGTGGTTGGCGGCGGGGCGACGGCCCGTACCTACATCAAAGCGGCTTTAGCCGCTGCGCCGGTCAGCGCGAGCGATCGCGATTGGGTAGGAATCAGAGCGACTCGCCTTAACGCCCAATTACTCAAAGTGATCTTTGGTCAGCTGGCTCATTCGGAAATCATTACTGATCCGACTTGGCCGCTTCGAACCGCTAAGCCGGTGGTGTTTGCCTCTGGATATATTCCCGGTTGTTCCACCGATCATGATGCCGTCTTGCTCGCCAAGCATAATAAGATAAAGACCGTAATTAATTTATCCAATATTGACTACGCTTACGATAAAGATCCGCGCCGTGATCCAGCGGCCAAGAAGCTCAAGAATATTGGTTGGCCGGAATTCCGCCGGATTGTTGGTAACCGCTGGCAGCCTGGCCTCAATGTACCGTTCGATCCGGTAGCCTCCCGCGAAGCGGCCGAGTACGGAATCAAGGTGGTCATCTTAAATGGTCGAAAGCTTGTTAATCTTGAGGCCTGCCTATCGGGCAAGAAATTTTTTGGTACCGTTATCGAGTAGGGGTTTTCCACAATTCGCTATTGACCAGTCCCTTCGCTCTGCTATAATTAAAAATTATGCACCGACAGTTGACGAAGCAAAATTACTTTGTTTTGGTATCAGGTCTGATTATTATCAGCCCGGCTTTCGTTTGTGGATCTGTCGCATAAATATAGATCAAAAAACAAACAAAAGGCCGGACTGAAAAAGTCCGGCCTTTTTTGTAAAGTCCTTTTTCAACAAAATACACTTAACTAAAACCTATCCAGGAGGTACCATGATTACTGTTCCTAAAATTTTTATCGATCGCACGACGGTTGATAAACGCATATTTATTCAGCCCACCACCGGCCCCGGTCCGTTCCCTGTCGGTGAAAAACTAGGGGAGTCGGCCGCGCTTCCGATTTCTTATGTATCGCCCGAGTTTGAGAAATCTTTTTTTCCTTTGCGTGAAGCAATCTCTGTCCGCGACTCTAGGCAGGGTTGGGTTTGTTCTTTGAAGAGTATCGCTAAAAGGGAGCCGTTCTCTATTAGCTTTACTAATCAGTCTCTTATGATCGCGACTGTTTATTTTCTCATTGAATCGGCCAATCTGTCGCGCGCCGGTCTAGTGACCGTCGCTATTATCAGGGATTATGAAGGAGAGCTGAGACAAGCAACCTTCCGTTGGGGAGGGAAGGGCTGGATATTGCGATCTTACCCCTTCGATTTTCCTGGCGTCATGCGGGAGGGCCGCCACTTTCTTTATAAGGCTGACACAATCAGCCGATAATCCAGGATGAATAATCGTCCGTCTAAAACCATCTTTTTCTCATGAGGAAAATAAGATGGTTTTTTAATAGTCAGGAAACTCCGTATGAAAAAAGACTATCCGTTTAGGATAGTCTTTTTGAGTTTGGGGAGGAGGCCATTAATTGCGATTTTTATTTGTTTGAAGACCTCGGGAACCGGTGGTCGTCCGTCGATATGCAGAATTTTTTTTTGTTTTTTGTAATATTCTAGTAGAGGCTTGGTTTGTACTAGATAAACCTGGAAACGGCTTAGGACCGTTTTCCGATTATCATCCGAGCGCCCGGATGTCTTTCCCCGGAGCACAACGCGTCGCGCCGCTTCAGTGGCGCTAAGCTTAAGGTTGATAACGAGGTGCAGGGCGCTCCCGTGAGTTTTAAAAAATTTATCCAGCGCTTTGGCCTGCCGTAGATTCCGGGGATAGCCATCAAAGATAAAGCCAGCGCCCTTCAGTTCTTTAGCCACAGCCGCTTCGAACATTTTGATAATCAGACTGTCCGGAACTAAGTGGCCACTGTCTTGATACTTCCGGATTTGCCGGCCGAGGACGCCGTTCTCACGTTCTTGCCGGAGCAGGTCGCCGCTTGAGAGATGTTTTAGCTTGAACTGTTTGGCGATCAGGGAGGCCTGAGTGCCCTTGCCAGCGCCAGGAGGGCCGAAGATAAGAATATTTAACATAAAGGATTAGTCGTCTGATTACTATCCCCAGGATTGGTCCGGGTAAATATCCCGGAGGGCTTTTAGAAGCTCTGCTCGGGAAGTGAAGGTCGTATTATTCTGGCTATGGTTATTCCGGTCGCCTAGACGCCATAAACACAACTGGGTGTCATAGTAAGCTATTGTTTCACCCTGGTAAGCGATGTCTCGGGGGCTAGATTCTGTGCGGTAGAGATCCGGATTAGCCACGAAATCATCGACCGGGTGATCTTTAGCGGTTTGAGCGGCCGCTCTTTCCCAACTTTGTCTCATAGCTTCATTCATACTGTTGGTGAGTAGTTAAATTGGTGCGCCCACCAGGATTCGAACCTGGGACCGTTTGCTTAAGAGGCAACTGCTCTACCAGCTGAGCTATAGGCGCATATTTAATTTTGGTGGCGGGGGCGGGGCTCGAACCCGCGACCTTAGCGTTATGAGTGCTACGCTCTAACCAACTGAGCTACCCAGCCGTTTGGCCCTGACCACATAGGCATTTTAATGGTTCGTTATCGGTTTGGCAAGCCCCGTTCACACAGGTAACTTGGGGGTGCGCCCGGCAGGATTTGAACCCACAACCCCTTGGTCCGAAGCCAAGTGCTCTATCCAGTTGAGCTACGGGCGCCAATAAAACGCCCTTGAGCAAGGACAATCCCTAAGCTCGGACGCTTCGTTACCTTTTTCCTTTTAAAGCCTGCTTCAGGTGGTAGCCGGTCTTGAACTTTGCCACCTTGACCGCTGGGATGGTGATCCGTTCGGTCGGTTTTTGCGGATTGACGCCGCCACGGGAATAGCGGACGCGCGAGAGGAAGGTGCCGAAACCGGCAATCGTTACCTCCCGGTCGCCCTTCAGTTCCTCAATGATGGTGTCCGTAAAGACATCCAGCATCTTTTCGGCCTGTTTCTTGTTCAGGCCCTCGACACTGTGATAGATCTTGTCGATGAGTTGCGCTTTGTTCATATATTTAAGCGTTATTTTATTAAAAATTAACTGCTTAAGATGAGGGTATTATCGCGCGTATTCTATAGCCCTGAGTTCCCGGATAACATTGACCTTAATCTCTCCTGGGTATTTTAACTCATTTTCTATCTTTTTTGCAATATCTCTAGCCAAATTATATGCCTGGAAGTCATTTATGTGGTCTGGCTGTACAAATACGCGTACTTCGCGACCAGCTTGGATTGCATAGACTTTTTCGATGCCCTCGAAGCTTTGGGCAATCTTTTCGAGCTCTTCCAGACGGTGGACGTAGTTCTCGTAGTTATCGCTGCGGGCGCCGGGGCGGGCTGAAGAGATGGCGTCAGCCACTTTGACGATGACCGAGATGAGTGTCGGCGGGCGGTCTTCATGGTGGGTTTCAATCGGAGCGATAATTTCCGGAGAGATGTTATATTTCTTGGCGATATCGCGGCCGATCTCGGTGTGATTGCCCTGGACCTCATGATCGACGGCCTTACCGATGTCGTGGAGTAGGGCGCCCTTCTTGGCAGTCGTCACATCAGCGCCGAGTTGCTGAGCTAGCATGCCGGCCAGGTGAGCGACTTCCACGCTGTGGCGCAGGACATTCTGTCCGTAACTCGTTCGGTATTTGAGGCGCCCGAGAATTGAGACCAGCTTCGGATCAAAACCAGCCACGCCGACTTCATACATTGCCTCTTCGCCGGCCTTTTTGATATCGAGAGCGATATCCTTCTTAGCGTTCTCCACTGCTTCTTCGACCTTGGTCGGATGGATGCGGCCATCTTTTATCAGGTACTCTAGGGCTTTCTTCGCGATATGGCGGCGGATGAGGGAAAAGCAGGAGACGGTGATGGCATTAGGAGTATCATCAACGATTATCTCCACGCCAGTCATCTGTTCAATAGCCTTGATGTTGCGGCCCTCGCGCCCGATAATCCGACCCTTCATCTCGTCGTTAGGCAGATCAACAGTCGTCGTGGTCAACTCTACGGTGTAGTTGGAGACCATGCGCTGCATGGCGAGCGCCAGCATGTCTCGCGCCTTATCGTTAATGGTATCCTCGGAGTTATGCTCAAGTTTGCGGACACGGGCCATCAGGTCATCGGCCGCCTTTTCTTCAATGGTCTTGAGAAGGGTATCTTTAGCCTGTTCCTGTGAGAGGCCGGAGATCTCTTCCAGCTTGGCTTCCTGTTCGGTTTTCACCCCCTTGATTCGCTCCTTTATTTCCTGAACTTCGTTCACCTTATCGTAGAGCTTCTGCTGTTTTTCTTGGAGATCAATCAGTTTTTGTGAAAAAGAAGTTTCCCGCTGTTCCAGGCGCTTTTGGAGATTATTGAGTTCTCCGCGCCGTTCGCCCTCTTCTCGCTTCGCGTCCTCGATGATCTTAAGGGCTTTGTCCTGCGCCTTGAGTAGCAGCTCCTTTTCTTTGATTTTGGCTTCGCTTAAGATTTTGTCGGCCCGGTTGGCAGCATTGGTGATTTTTGCGTCGGCGGTTTTTTTGTAGTATAAGTAGCCAACAAAAAAACCACCCGCAGCCAAGACCAGGTACAAGACGTAGCTTAGGTAATCCATATTAGCTGAGCTGTCTTTAGGAACTAAAGGTGGTGAGTCGCACGATTATTAAGTTTTGAAAAACCCTTTGATGCAATAAATAGCACTATCTACTTTCCTGTTTGGAGGTGGAGATTGTAATCTTTTTCTCTAATTTTGAATTAAAAATTAAGAATTTCATAAGCGGTGAAGCAGTAAATGCCAAAATCTCAAACGTCCCGGAAGCAGTGGGGGTCTTTCAAATAATTCCTAAAAACAAGTCTTTATTAATTAATTATGTTCTCACTCTAGCATTTATATATGAGTTTGTAAAGTCTTGATTAACCGCTATTTGACGTTGACTTAACCCTAAAAATGAAGTAATATTTAAAAATATGAACATAACTGAACTAGCTAGAATTCTCCGAATACCCCCGCAAGAGCTGCGCGATCTTCTTCCGCAACTCGGTTTTGCTATCGGTCAAAAAGCGATTAAGGTTGATAACAATACAGCTAAGAAAATCATCAAGGATTGGCCATTTTTGCGTCGTCAGTGGGAACAGCGGAAACTGGCGGCAGCCATTAAGAAGCAGGATGAGGTCTTGCCGAAAGAAAGGAAGACTATCGCTATACCGTCGGTTATCACCGTTCGGGCTTATGCTGAAGTGGCTGGGATACCGGTCAATCGGGTACTCATGGAGCTCATGAAGAACGGTGTTTTTACTTCCATCAATGAGAAGATAGATTTTGATACGGCTTCGATCGTCGGCGAAAACCTTAATCTTGACGTTCAGCCTGCTGTCGCCCAAGAACTGCCCGCAGAAACGAAGGAAGAGAAGAAGCTGGCCGAGATCCTGGCCGGCGAAGAGGAGAAGGACCTGTCTTCGCGCCCTCCGGTCATAGTAGTCATGGGGCACGTTGACCACGGCAAGACCAAACTATTAGATACAATTCGCCATACCGATGTCGTGGCTGGAGAAGCTGGTGGTATCACCCAGCATATTGGCGCTTATCAGATAACCCGTAACGGCCGGGTCCTGACTTTTATCGATACTCCGGGGCATGAAGCTTTTACCGCTATGCGCAGCCGCGGCGCGAAGGTTGCCGATATTGCCATTTTGGTGGTAGCGGCTGATGACGGGGTGAAGCCGCAAACCGTAGAAGCCTTTCGTATTATTGAGGCGGCCAAAATACCTTATTTGGTGGCCATGAATAAGGTGGATAAACCGACCGCCGATGTAAACCGTACTAAACAGGAGCTTTCTACCCAGCTTAATATCACTCCAGAAGATTGGGGCGGAAAAATTATCTGCGCGTCGGTTTCTGCTAAAGAGGGCACGGGTATCCAGGAATTACTCGA
>CAZLGE010000027.1:0-9497 GCA_964559375.1 uncultured Gammaproteobacteria bacterium
AATTGATTAAAAATAGGAGTTATAATGAACGCTTTATTACTTTACCCGGAAACTCCTCCTACTTTTTGGAGTTTCAAGCATATTCTTAGTTTTGTCTCCCGTCGGTCCGCCTTTCCTCCCTTGGGTCTCATGACGGTTGCCGCCCTTTTACCGGCTGATTGGAACCTGCGCCTTATCGATCTGAATGTTGCCGCGCTCACCGATGAAGATTTGGCTTGGGCCGATCTGGTGATGATCAGCGCCATGATCATCCAGAAAGAGAGCGCTGTTACGACCATCAGACGCTGTCATCGCCATAATAAGATCATCTTAGCTGGCGGCCCACTTTTTTCAGCCCGCCCCGAAGACTATCCCGACGTCGATCATATCGTGATTGGTGAAGCGGAAAATGTCCTATCGGAATTTTTGAGTGACTGGGCAGCCGGACGGGCAAAAAGAATCTACCGATCCGCGGATTGGCCTGATATAACTTTGTCTCCGGCGCCGCGCTGGGATCTCGTCAAGCCTAAGGATTATGTCACGATGTCAGTCCAGTTTACCCGGGGTTGTCCGTTTAATTGTGAATTTTGCGACATCATCATCCTAAATGGTCAGCGGACCAGGACAAAGAAGCCGCAACAATTCCTGGATGAACTTTCCGGTTTATACCGTTCTGGCTGGCGGGGTTCGGTATTTGTCGCCGATGATAATCTGATCGGTAACAAGGTGGAGATCAAGCGGATGCTTCGCGCGTTGATTGATTGGCAAGAGACTAGAGATTATCCTTTCCGTTTCCTGACGCAAGCCAGTGTCAATCTGGCGGCTGACGACGAACTCCTGCGGCTCATGTCAGCTGCCAACTTCTTCAAGGTTTTCTTGGGTCTAGAGTCTCCCAATGATAATAGCTTAGAAGAATGCGGAAAACTCCAGAATCTGAAGAACGATACCGCCGCCGCTGTAAAGAAGATCCATGCTCACGGCATGCAGGTGATGAGTGGATTCATCGTCGGTTTTGACAGCGATCCAGCCGATATCTTTGAACAGCAAAAGCGGTTCATCGAAGATATGGGCGTCATCATCGCCATGGTTGGTTTGCTTACCGCCTTACCCGGGACGAGACTATATAATCGTCTCAAGGATCAGAATCGCCTGCTCAGTGAAAGTACGGGCGGAAATACCGATGCGGTCATTAACTTTATCCCAAAAATGGATAAAGATCTGCTTCTTCGGAAGTATAAGGAACTCCTCCAGGATCTTTATAGCGTCCGCAGTTACTACGGGCGGATAAATGTATTCCTCAGGGATTATCGGCCGACCGTCAGGGGCTCGAAAATCGAGTGGACTGATGTTAAAGCATTCTTGAAGAGCCTGCTCGTTATTGGGGTCTTTTCTGGGGCCGCCGGACGTTACTGGTCGCTACTTATTAGGACCGTTCTGTTTCGGCGGAAGGTTCTGCCCTTAGCCGTGGAGCTAGCGATCCAAGGATATCATTTCCAAAAAGTCGCGGCTAATTTATAATCAGATAGCCAACCAATCTGACACAAGTTGCACCCTTAAAAGTGCAACTTTTTATTATGTATCATCCCTGATAGCGAGACATTTACAAGCAGTCTTTTTAGTGATATATTTTTTTATTACCTTAACAATAATTTATCGGTCAATATAGAAGATTAGATAGTGGTCAGGCCCAGTAATTTGTAGCTCGGCCGCCACGGAAAATAACGTTTCATAAATTAAATTCCAGAAAGGAGGCCTCCTTTGGAAATTTTACTTCAGATTCTCGGAGGGGGTTTCTACCTCCTCAATAAGATTTTTCTCTCTTTTTCCGAACGCTCGCGACTGGCTTTTCAGGAACCGCAAGCTCGACGCTGGCGGATCAGCTCTTGGGTGGTTTATCTCCTAGGTCTACCGCCTTGGGTTATCCTGTTTATCTATAAGCATAATTGGATAGCGGCTTCAGTTGAAGCGGCTGGTTTTCCCGCCATGGTTCTCGGACTGGTGACGTCGTTTAGAGGACAAACGAAGGGAGCACCGCGCTGGTTAAACCGGCTGGCGCTGGTCTGTATCGTCGCCGGCTTCACTTATAGTTTGTATGATTTTGGCGGGCTCACCATCTTTAATCAGTATCTGGAAATACTTTTGGTTGCCGGTTACCTGATTGGCACATATCTTCTCGCTAAGGAGAGACCGGCTGGTTATCTGTGGTATATCATGATGCATGTGGCCTGCGGTTGGCTTGTTCTGATCGAGGGTTATCCCTGGCTCGCCGGGCAGCAAGGTGTGTCACTTGTATTCATCGGTTATGCTTATTGGGTTACTAGAATGCAGAGAAAATAGTTCATAAGTTCTCAGCCAGTTGTCTTTGACAGCTGGTTTTTTATTGGTTGGACAAATAAAAAACACCCGCCCTAATCGGGGGGTATCTTATTATTACTACAGCTATCTTTATAAGATTTATATTAAGAAGCTCGGGGTGGGGCAGAGAAACTAAAAACAACACGCAATATAGGGATAATTATCAATGCCCAAGCTTCGTGGTGAAGGGCCAGACTTGCTATTTATCGCGATTGCCAGTAGACTTAATCATATTTAGTTAAACGATAAATGACCCAGGAATATGAAAGATTTTAAGCAGCGTGGCAGTTTCGGTGATCGTAAGACGGGTGGATTTGGTGAGCGTCGTAGTAGTGGTGGTTTTGAACGGCGTGATTCCCGCGATTCGCGGGGCGGTGGCGGACGCGACTTCAATCGTGGCGGCGGATTCGGAGACAAACGGAGCGCCGGTTTCGGACCGGCTAAGTTCCGGGCGACCTGTGCCGAGTGCGGCACGAACTGCGAAGTACCGTTTAAACCCTCGGGTGAGCGCCCGGTCTATTGCAGTGATTGCTTCAAGAATAAGGAGAATGTCCGTCCTGGCCAGAACGATCGTCAGGCTCGTCCCAGTTTTGATCGGAACGCTGCCAAGCCCTACTCGGCTTCAGTTAATCAGCCCGCCAATGATTATCACGACAAGATTAACCAGAAGCTGGATAAGATCCTGAGTATCTTAGAGTCCTTAATGATCGAAGTTGAAGAAGGCGAGGACGAAGAGTACGACGAGGAGCCGGATACCTTCCGCGCTGAAGTGAAGGAAGAAAAGATGCTCGTTCCGGTCGGAGTGAAGAAGGCCGCTAAGCAGGCTGCCTCCAAGAAAGCGCCGGCTAAGAAAGGGAAGAAGAAATAAAATATCAAGACCATCTCAGAAAAAAGAGGCCTTCCTGGCCTCTTTTTTAGTTATATCACGGCAAATATTGACATAACCGGCCTATTTATGATATCTTGGAGAATCCTTTAATAAATCAATATCTATAATCACAAAAAAATACGGAGTCTTAGATGAAACCCTGTTTATTACTTTTTTCGTTAATGGTCATTTTTTTTGGCTGCTCCGGCGACAAGGTAGATGTCGTCAGAAATATCATTCCGGTCCAGATCTGGGATAACGGGACATACGAAGCTCTTGATAAGCTTCCGTATATTCCGGACAGCTTAAAGCTGGCTTTTATCAAGGAGCGTCTGCCTGATCTCACGCCGACAATCTGCCGTTACGCGGCCGCCAGGTTTCCGAAGGTACGCATTGATTCGGTAGTCTACAGCTACGGATCGGGTGAAGTCAGAGTCGTCACCGACGGCGAGGGCAATAAGCTTTCGGGCATCTTCAAGAATGAGTTGATCGCCAGCCTGCAGCTGCGCACCCGGGGAGTTATTCGAGTCTTTGTTCGGGGGCTCAATCACGGCAGCGAGATTTTCGGCAATTCGTATTTGGGCGCAGTTCCGGCGCAGTATATCATCAGGCAAGACGAAAGCCTGTGCCACCATCTGGATTACGAGTCCGCACTCTTATTGGCTAAGCGCTATAGCTTGCCGATATATAAGGGCAAGTTCATGAAGCCAGAGTTTCGGATCAGCGCGGCGGAAGCGGCAAAACTTGATTTTCGCCAGGTGCAAATTTCGATCCTGGTGCGAGCCGGAGATAGGCTGTTCGTCCAGGGAGACGACGCCTGGTATGTGCCAGCAGCACAAAACTAATTAGAGCTTCGTCTGGATAAATATTCGGATGAAGCTTTTTTATTATAAGTATAAGTTGTTTGCCGGGCTGATTTACATTTAGCGTCATGAGGATTAAAATTATTAATATAGCCGTAAAATATGAATTTAAAAGATAAGATAGTCGTCATCACCGGCGGCACCAAAGGCTTAGGGCTGTCTTTAGCGCTGGCCTGCCAGCGGGCCGGCTCCTTAGTGGCAGTGGCGGCGCGCTCCACTAGCCAGGACCTGCCAATCGGGATACTGCCGCTCAGAGCCGATGTCACTAGCGAAAAAGACCTGGCCGATCTCGCTAAGAAGGTGGCGGTGAGGTTCGGGCGCATCGATGTCTGGATCAATAATGCCGGCATCTGGACACCGCATGCGCCGATTGAAACCCTGGATCTGAAGAGGGTGCGCGCGATGATCGAAGTCAATCTTTTCGGGGTGATCCACGGGGCGAAAGCCGCCTTGATCCAGATGCGGGAGCAGGGAGCCGGTACGATAATCAATATCCTGTCCGCCAGCGCCCTTGAGGGCGTGGCTCGCTCCTCTGGTTATGTCGCTTCCAAGTATGCGGCTAAGGGCTTTGCCAAGTCTTTACGCCTTGAAGCGGAGTCGGACGGCATTAAGGTCATAAACGTCTACCCGGCGGGGATGAAGACCGCGGTTTTTAGCGGCCGGCCGCCGGTGGGATATGATAAATATATGGAGCCGGACGATGTGGCCGAGATGATAGTCGCTAACCTAGAAGACGGCAAGCCTGAGGAAGAGCAGATAATCAAAAGTATCGGGAAATAGCCAGTATGGCTTACACTGCCAAAACTTACCGGCGTCATTTTTCCCAGTTTGGCGCGTTACCGGTCAGGGGCCAGTAGCCGGATTTTAAGAATCTACTCAAAAAACATATCAAGCCGGATAACATCTGGCTTATGTCTTGTCGTATAAAGTCAAGCGCGGTAAAATTAAATCAGTATGCCTATAGACGTGGAAAAAATTGCTCGGCAAACGAAAAAAAACGCCGCTGATCTCCTGCGGACGACCGGCCTAATCGACGAGCTGGCTCGCTTTGGGGTGGCTACGATCACGGGTAGCTATAAGCTAGATCTCATGGTGGACGGCGACATTGATATTTATCTGGTGGATAAATTCATGGACAAGGAAAAATCGATTACTATACTTAATTGCCTTATCAGGAAAGGAAAGTTTAACGGTTATTTGTATTATAATTACTATCAAAAGAAGCGACCGGGATTCCCTCGGGGATATTATATCGGACTCAAGACCCGTTTTAGGGGACAGCGCTGGAAGATAGATATCTGGCTCACGGACAAGATTGATAAGCCCAGCGTGCGCTTCATGGAGAGGGTCGCGGGTCAGCTGGACGATAAGACCAAGAAGACTATTCTAGCCTTAAAATATTCGGTAAAGACTAAAGGCCTGGATATTGCCAGCCATCTGATTTACCGGGCGGTTTTAGACCACAAAGTTAAAGGATTAGTTGGTCTGAAGCGCCTAGCTTCTCTTTATAAATCAAAAGAAAATTAATACTGTAAGTACAATATGAACCACAGTTATCGCCCAACCAACCTTTTCGGGCAGGCTGCCCATAATATTGGGTAGCTGTTTTTCGTCATCAATTTTCTTCTAAACTGTCCAATATTAAACCAGTGGGCAGTTTTTTATATCCTCAACCCTCATTCTATTAGTATATTTCACTCACCCTCAACCACTCTTCCTCCTTATCCTCTATCCTCCTTCTTAGCTCCTCCAGTTCCTGGACCTTCTCAGGCTTGTAGTCGTTGTAGTGTTCCAGGAAATAGGCCATGAGCTCTTGTTTGTAGGTTTGCATCTTCTCCAGTTCCCATTCCAGGGACTGGATTTTTTTCTGTCTTTCCTTGTTTTCTAGGTATTTCTCCCGGCTGATGGTCTTGTCTTTCTGGGATTCGGGTTCGGTGGTGGTCTTCTGCCACAAGACTTTTTCCAGGCGGGCGACATAATCGCCGTAGTCTTCGTGACGGCGCTTGGCTATACCGTTAGCTATCTCTACAATGCCGGTCGCCACCAGGCTGGAGAAGGTCCGGTCATGGCTGGCAAAGAGGACAGTGCCACTAAACTTCTTAAGACCACCCGCCAGGGCTTCTGTGGTCTCAAAGTCCAGGTGGCAGGTGGGTTCGTCCAGGATGAGGAGATCCGGTTTAGACAGAAGCAGGCCAGCCAGAAGCAGCCTGGCTCTTTCTCCGCCGGACAGGACGCCGATCGGTTTCTTAAGGGCTTCTTCCTTAAACAAGAAGTCTCCGGCCATCTTGAGGACGGCCTCAGTTTTCACATCTGAAGCCGCCAGGCGCCGCAAGAAATCGCCAGCCTGTTCTGAGTTGTGGAGACTGGCGAGCTCTTCTTGGCCGTGATAGGCCAGCCTGGTGCCTGTCGCGAAGCGGAAGCTGCCTTCTAGGGCCTCTAGACGGCCAGCCAGGGTCCTAATGAGGGTAGTCTTACCCTGGCCGTTCAGGCCGAGGAGGGCCAGCTTCTCACCGGAACGGACATCAAAATCTATATTGGAGACCACGGGTTTATCGTTGTAGCCGATGGTCAGATTGTTTATTCTCAGAGCTAGGTTATTCTTCTTTTGTACCGGGGGGATGATGATTCTCGTTATTCCGGCCTCGTGTTCGATGGTGATCCGTTTCTTTTCCAGCTTGCTTATCTTTCTTATTACCGCCTGTGCCTGTTTAGCTTTAGATGATTTATAGCGAAAGCGGTTTACAAACTCTTGCCAGTGTTCCTGTTGGCGCTCCATACTCTCATTGGCTTTAATGAGGGTCTTTAGTTTCTGTTCCTTGAAGGCCAGATAGGCCTCGATATCTCCGGGATAGTGGTAGCAGCCGGTCTTCGAGATCTCTAGCGTCTCCTGGCAGGTACGCTTCAAAAATTCACGGTCATGAGAGATGATGAGATAGCTGCCGTGATAGGAGTTGAGGTAGTCTTCCAGAAGGATAAGGGTGTTTAGATCCAGGTAATTAGACGGTTCATCCAGCAAGAAGAGGTTGGGCTCCTTGAGGAGCATGCCAGTGAGCCGGAGACGCATGCGCCAGCCGCCTGAAAGCGCTTCAGCCAGGCCGTCCAGTTTTTCAGCGTCTAATTCGAACTTGCTGGCCACCTGCCGCGCGCGCCACTCTGGGCGGTTGCTCAGGCGGATGAGATAGGCGAGGGCTTTTTCTCCCTTTTGCCAGTCTTCGTCTTGTTTTAGGTAGCCGATATTAGTTTCGTCATGGATGATGATCTCGCCGTAATCCGAGGCCTCTTCGCCGGTAATGATACGGAAGAGAGTAGATTTACCGGCGCCGTTTTTTCCGACCACCCCGATCTTCTGTCGGTCCTGGACGCTAAAAGATAGGCCGGAGAAGATTTTCTGACCGCTATATTCTTTAGCTAGGTTACTGGCTTGGAGCAGAATGGGCATAGTTTGATTTTAGAGGATAGGGCGGGGAATATCAATTAGTGATTGGCGGGTTGGAAGTTTGGTCTGTATTTAGCGGGGCAGCTTACTTATTGATCAAGTATTGGGAGGATAAAGAGCTGGCAGTCTATTTGACAAATGTAGTGAGAAATGCTAACTTTTAATCAAATTAAAGGTAGTATTTTTTACAATCAATAACGGAGGTAACCGTGTTTTATGATATTAAAGTGTACGTAGGTTGTGCTCTCACTCACGCTCCCCAGGAATTTCGGGAGAGCGTAGAAAAACTGAAAGATAGACTGAAGGGAATCTGCCAGGTTCTATCTTTTAAAGGATTGTCCGATGATCATATCCCTTACGATGTCTACAGCCATGACATCTATGATTGCGTGAAACAATGCGATATCCTAATCGCAATTTGCGATTATCCTTCCATCGGGCTGGGCTGGGAAATGGCTACTCAGATTGAACATCGCGCTAAGCCGCTGCTTGCAGTTGCTCACAAAGACGCGCTTATTACTAAGTTGATAATCGATCCGCAATTGCCAGGCTATGAATTCCGGCGCTATGATGATCTCGAGGATGTTTACGACATGGTAAGAGCCAGGCTGGAGACGATGTCGATTGTGGCCTAAGTGTCCTTCAGCTGAAATTTGTCTAAGGGGTAATAATTTTACCCCTTTTTTAATTGGTGGAATCGTTGGATTTTCAGAAGCGCTTAGTTTATAATGACGATATGAAGACCATCCTCCTTGCTAGCCATAATCCCGCCAAAATCAGGCGCTCCCGGGCGCTGTTTAAGGATATTTCTGGCAAGTTGAGTTTCCAAGTGATCGCCCTAACTACGCAACTATTAAAATAATATGTCTGAATACTATACCCCAAAGCGCGTCAAGGGCCTGTATGAGCCGAAATCCTCGGAGCCGTTCAAGCTGTCGCGCTCCAAGATCGATCTCTTCTTGGAGTGTCCGCGCTGCTTTTATCAAGATAGACGGCTTGGCGTAGGGCGCCCACCGGGCTTTCCCTTCGCTCTCAATTCGGCGGTCGATCATCTCTTGAAGCAAGAGTTCGATATCCACCGTGCGGCTGGCACTAAGCATCCGTTGATCGCTAAATACGGCGTTGACGCCCGTCCGGTCGCTCACGCTGATTTAGACAAGTGGCGCCATAATTTTACCGGCGTCCAATATCTCCATGAGTCGACTAATCTTCTCATCTTCGGGGCGATCGATGATCTCTGGCAGGATTCGCAGGGGAACTATATCGTTGTGGATTACAAGTCTACCTCCAAGGCGGAGGAAATTACTGCTCTTGATAAGGCTTGGCAGATCGGTTATAAGCGCCAAATGGAAGTCTACCAGTGGCTGCTCCGCCGTAACGGCTATCCGGTCGCTGATACCGGCTATTTCGTCTATTGTAACGGCCAGACTGACCGGGTGGCCTTCGATGCCAAGCTAGAGTTTGATATCACCCTCATTCCATATGAGGGTAACGACGCCTGGGTGGAGCCGGCGATAATCAAGGCCCACAAGTGCCTGAACGGGGCGAAGATTCCTGCCTCGGGTAAAGATTGTGATTATTGCGCCTACGTAGCGGCGGTTAAGAGTAAAGTTTGATATTATGTTTAATCCCGTCCCCGCCGCGATCGCTGTCCCGTTCCTGGCCCTCAATCTTTTGGCTTTCCTTATCATGCTGATTGACAAACTCAAATCATCTCAGGCCGGTGCAGAGCGGATATCGGAGGGGATGATGTTTTTTCTGGGGGTTATCGGCGGTGCCCTGGGCATTTATCTAGGCATGCTCGTATTTCGCCATAAGACCAAGAAGTGGTATTTCTTGATCGGCCTGCCGCTCCTCATTGTCCAAAATGTCGCCCTTGTCTATCTCGTTTATCCATACCTGGTAAAATAAAAAAGCCTCAGTCCGGCTGAATATTTTTTTATTTGTGCCTGGAAAAATGTAACTCTAGGCCGTTTAAGGATAATTTGTTAAGATG
>CAZLGE010000028.1:0-9184 GCA_964559375.1 uncultured Gammaproteobacteria bacterium
TTATTAAGAAATATGCTTATACAAATTACCATTCTTGTAGCCTCATTGGTTGTTTTGGGCTTTGCTGCTAACTATTTGGTAAACTCTAGTATTAAAATTGCTCGTAAATGGAAAGTTTCTGAAATGTTTATCGGGCTTACCATTGTTGCAATGGGAACATCGGCGCCTGAAATTGCTGTTTCAGTTTTTGCTGCCCTAAAAGGACAAGGCGACTTATCAGTGGGGAACGTTATTGGTTCTAATATTTTCAATTTGGGCTTTATTCTTGGACTAGTGGCCATCATTACACCTCAAATCATTCCCAAAAAAATGGTATATCGCGATGGTATGGTTCTTTTGGCGTCAACCGGCATGATTTTACTCTTTATGTCTGACATGAAGATCGTAATGTGGGAAGGTTTTATGTTATTCGCAACTTTGATAGGATATCTTGCTTTTTTGTTTATCAAGAAGGACGTACCAACGGAAGAGGACGATGGCGCAAAAGCAAGCGTCAAAGATTACTGGATTTTTTTCATCAGTTTAATATTCCTGATTAAATCGTCTGATTTTACAGTTTCTTCAGCCGTATATATTGCTGAGTACTTTCAAATTTCGGCTTGGGCAATTGGCGCCACCATCGTAGCTGCTGGAACCAGTTTACCGGAAGTGGCGACCTCAGTTATTGCTACCTTAAAAAAGAAATTTGGCCTTTCGGTCGGCAATGTTATCGGTTCCGATATCTTTAACACTTTTGGCATTATTGGTATTAGTAGTGTTATCGCCCCAATTACTCTACAATCTAAGGGGCAAATTTTTGGAATAGCAGATTCACTTTTTTCAGTCGGTTTATTAATTGCTACTATATTATTGATCTTATACTTCATGCGTACGGGATGGAAGATAAGTCGCAAGGAAGGAATCATTATTTTTGTGATTGCAATTCTTCGTATGGGTTTTGAGATTTATGTTGGCAAGTTTTAAATAATCACAAAAAAATTTATTATATAAAGTTGACCCAAGAACAAAAGTTCTTGGGTTTCTTATTCAAGCATTTAAGTCCGAACTTCGTCACCCCAGTCCAAGTAAAACACAAAATCAAGCTTTTAAGGCCTGGTTTTGTTTTAATATTAAACACGCCGTAATTTTTAAATGGTTCGAATATTTTTGGGACATTTTAGAGATGATATTCTTAATTCAATTCTTACTTAATTTTAGTCATGCTCTTTCGAGCTCTGTCCGCGACCTCGAGTTAAATAAAAATACACCTAGTTTGGTGTATTTTTTTTATTTTCTTACAGAACGTCCCGGTTATTTACTACGCCCCAGAATTTTGACCATCCAAATAAGAATTACGGCCCCGAGTAAGGCTACTAGGAAGCTATAAAGATTAAAACCGTCGGTACCGCTTTTGCCGAGTAGACTCATTACCCAGCCGCCAATAACGGCGCCGATGATACCGACAACAATATTAAGAAAAATACCTTGTTGGGCGTTGGTCTTCATAATCAAAGAAGCGATCCAACCGACTATTCCACCAAAGATTATCCAAAGAAGTATTCCCATATATTTTTATTGAATAAATAAACTATTTATTATCTTCGTTTAATTTAGCGGCCGCTTCTGGCGTGGAGATGGTTTTACTCATGAAGAATATTCTGACGATGCCCCAGGCGATGAGCCAATAGACTGACATGGCGAGGAGCGTGGTCCACTCAAAGATACTGCCTTCAACTTTTGAGACGCGGAAGACATTGAGGAAGGGCACGGCGAAGGGATGGCTAACGCTGTAAATAAAGTTGCTAAAACCGGCTGTCGGATTGGCGGCTAGGAGCTTTAAGACAAACCGAAAGGCGAGAAACGCCTCCAGAAGTCCTAAAATATACCAAACGATCTGCGTGCCACGATAGAGCGGTCTAGTGGAAGCCGAGGTGAAAGATGATCCCATAAGATTGTTGATTACTTATGATTAATAAACCTGTTTATTTACGAGCTTTATTGAGCCGATTGATTTCTTTTTCTAATTTCGCGATATGAATTTCCAGCTTGCGCGTCTGCTCCCCTAATTTAGATTCGAGCTTCTGTGAGTGGCCGGATATAGTTTCGGCAATCTCTATCATGCCTGTAATATCTTCAATGGCCAGAAGAATGATGGAGGGGAAGCGCTCCGCCACCGCTGTTTCTTTCTCAAAATGGATCTGGCGGGCGTTTAAGAGCATTATCTTCCGACCGATGAAGGGGAAATCATGAGTGACTTCAAAACCCTTGAAGAAGGTATTTTTAGGTAAGATGCCCTCTAAGAGTCGTCGCAAGGCGGGGATATTCCACTGTCCGTCGCCGAGGTCGTAGACAATCTTGTTTTCGGTGTCTTCTATTGGCACCTGGAACATTTGATAGAAGGCCTCGTTAGCCACCAAGACCCGGAAATCTTTGTCCAGGATCAGAACCGGTTCGCGCACGACGTCCACCACGGTTTTGATATAGGTCCAGCTTTCTTCCCATAAGCGGTCAAAGAAGTGCTCGTGCCAGATGGGTTTATTGGTTATTTTGTTGTTATTTGTCATTTTCATACAAATTGTTTTGTCGGGGCCAACGCGATGATACTTATCGGCCGCATAATTATCATCGCGTGGCTCCTTGCTACTTTAATATACCGTTGGTGGCGGGAAACTATTACAGCTAGCCATATATCGAGAAACAAGGTATAATAGTAATCCTGCTTTATAGCCCCTGGCGTCCAGATATTACATGTGTAATGTGTCGCCAACGAATCATTGTAATATTACCTTTAAAATATGGGCTGGTTGCCGATATATTGGCTAGCCCTGTAATAATTCGTAATACAAGCTCGTCGTTTCCGGCTTTATTTATAGACTATTTCCGATATGACGCCGAAACAAGAGATTAAATAACAAGCGATATTGGCTGCTGCCCGTCAGGATTACGGTGCGAAACTAAATTTGTACGCGTTTTATAGAGTCAGTAATAGTTCCACCGGCGAAGACTTGGTTCAAGATACGTTTAAAAAGACCTGGGCTTATTTGGTCCGGGGCGGGAAGATAGACATCATGAAGAGTTTTCTCTATCATATCTTGAAGGGTTTGATCATTGATGAATATCGGAAACATAAGACCAGCTCCCTTGATGTCATGATGGAAAAGGGCTTTGAACCGAGCGAAGACTATTCTGAGCGTTTGATTAATTTTATGGACGGCAAGCGGGCTATCGAGCTGATTTCAAAATTACCGGATAAATATCAAAAAATAATGCGTATGCGCTTTATTCAGGAATTGACGCTTAAGGAAATATCCTTGATCAGCGGTCAGTCAAAAGCGACGGTGGCGGTGCAAGTGCATCGTGGCCTAGAGAAACTTAAAGTATTATATAATTGTATTTAAATAATTTAAGCCGTTCAGAATAAGAATACTGACCTTTGTGTCAGTTTTTTGTATACTTTATGGAGATAATCCGAAGTTTTTTGTTGATTGATGATTAAGTGTTTATTTTATAAGAGATGTTTGATTTCTATTGATTTCATGATATTGTAAAATCTAATATTAAATATATGCGTATATGGGATATCAATCCAAAATATCTGTGTCGCAAACATCTACTCGCTGAGCATAGAGAACTTCATGGATTATGGAATATTTTGACAAAACATAAAGGGAAAGGCGGATATTCTCGTCATCCCGAGACTTTACGTTGGGTGGGTAAACAAAAAGCGTTGTATTTAAGGCACGAAGCATTAGTAAAGGAATTTTTTCATCGTGGTTATAAACATCACACCCCGCTTGATAAACGTCAGGCTATTGGTTTAGAGGTTCAGTTTATATTTATTAATAATATTAAAGAACAAAAAATAATCTTAAAGAATAAGAGTTGTGACTGTTTAATTTAAGGAAGGGGCGATAATTTTAGGCTCAGGGTGAAGCAGCCGAATCGCTTGGTAAACAGATTGATTTTATTTCAAAGTAGCGCTAGACTTAGTATTATTCATTAATCATCTATATGGCCAAAAGAACTACTGGTGTCGGTAAGCGTAAGAAATCGCACTCCGATAAGACCAAGAAGCGGCTGGAGATCAAGCGCTTGATGCTTGAAGCTAAAGCTAAGAAAAGAAGCAAACACAATCTTTAAGGAAAAAACAGCCGTCTAGAACGGTTGTTTTTTATTAACGCTGTCTTTCTATCAGACTATGTTATAATGCCATCGGTAATTATTTAATCTTTTTAAGCCTATGTCTCAGCAGTTACCCGATGTCTTTAAACGTATTCAAGATAAGAAAAAGGAGCAGCGCGAACTCAGGGTCTTGTACCGCGACGCACTGTCCGTAAATGGTGGGTATCAGAAGATCCTGGAAGATCTATCCGACTTGAAGATTAAAAAGAAAAAGATTGAGGCGGCCGTCCAGTCGGATTTCAAGGCGGAGCTTGATAAGCTCGAAGGACTAAAACTTAATATCGCCGGCGATAATCAACTGCTCAGCGATTTGGCCGTGAACAAGTTGACCAGCGGGGAAGCGGTCAAGATAATCGATGAAAACAAGGTGGAGTATATCCCGGTTTTCACCGTTCGTTTCAAGAAGGTCGGTTAGGGGTAGATATAATGTTGATTTAAATATAAAAAAGGCTATCTTTTGAGACAGCCTTTTTTTCGATGAAGTTTTAAAAATGTGCGATCAACTCAGACATTATATGATTGTCTGCGTTTCATTGAGCTTGGGGATAATCACGTTTATTTTCTTTTTTTGATTAGTAGAGAAAATATCGTAGAGATCTTCCCGTAAGTCTTCGGCGCTCCTAAGATCGCCGTGAACTAAAAACACTTGTTTACGTTCGGTCCGGTTCCGGCCCAGCACCCTTTTGGCGTATGAAGCGAGAAACTGGCCGTCGGCGTGGGCGCTGAAGCTATCAAAACTGATAATCTCGGCGTTAACTTTGATTTCTTCCTTGTTCATCCGGACGCTGTAATGGCCGTCTTTTAAGCGCCGTCCCAAACTGTTTTCGGCCATATAACCGATTAAACAGACGACGGTATCACTTTTAGACAGGTTGGCGCGCAGATGGCCGCGTACTCGACCGGCATCGCACATGCCTGATCCAGCGATTACGACGTAAGGGCCTCTAGTGGCAATCAGATCGTCTGATTCGGGCTGGCTCGTCACTATCTTGAAGTATTTATTATTATCAGGATTGAAGGGATTAAAACCCAGGCGATCCTGATCGGAGAACATCCCCTTTTCCCAACCATCACTGAAGACTGAAGTTATCCGCCTTCCTAGCGGGGAATCCAAGTAGATGGGAATGGTCGGGATGTCACCTTTATCCATATGATACGACAAAAGATAAATGACCTCCTGTGAGCGTTCGAGCGCAAAAGACGGAATGATCACCCGCTCACGGCGTTTGGTCGCTCGTCGGATGAGATCCAATAGCTTGGCAATTTCCTCATCGCGGGCCGGATGGGTCCGTCCACCGTAGGTTGATTCAAGGACTAGATGGTTTAGCGGTTCCTTGACTAACTCAGGAGGAGGTAGAATTATGCCGTCTTCGCGGCCTAAGTCACCGCTGTAGCAAAGATAGGTGGGTTTGGGTTTTCCGTCGATACGGAAGACAACGATTCCTCCGCCCATCACATGGCCGGAGGGATAGAATTTCAGACTCACGCCGTGTGATAACCTAATCCAGACACCATATTCGTAGCCGTCATTTTTAATAAGACCTTCCACGGTCTTCACGTCTCGGTTGGTATAAAGTGGCTGACAGACATTTTTCTTGATCTTACGTTTCCGTTTGAGACGATCTCGATTGCCGAGGTTTAAGCGGGAATTATCTTTGTTTTGAGAACGAAAATTCTCTTTCTGTAGTCGGGAGCTGAGATATCCAGCCTCAGACATCTGGATCTTCGCGCTGTCTTCCAGCATCGTCATGAGAAGACTCTTTGTGCCGTCCGTACAGATTACCCGGCCGGTAAAGCCGGTTTTTGCTAATAGAGGTAGACGACCGATGTGGTCGATATGGGCGTGGCTCAAGACGACATAATCGATATCTCTTGGCCGAATATGGTTCAAAATTTCTTGGTTTTTTTCCAGAGAGTCCCTGAAGCCTCCCTGGACTAAACCAGCATCAAACAGAACTTTTAGGGTTCTCTTGCCCTGTTTGATAGTTAATAGTGAGCATGATCCAGTCAGATTACTGCCGGCGATTCCGCCGAGAAATTTGATTTGAATAGGCATGACGCCTCCTTTTATTGAGAAGTAGGTGAATTATTTTGTTAAAGATCGCGACTCTATCGCTTGATTATATTATTATCCGAGACGGGATATAATACAAGTTGATAACTCGTTTCCGGCTTGTAATTTGCCGGTAAATCAGTTATGCTTCGATAGAATTGATTCATATCTAAGCAATCTAACCATGGCTGAGGAAGTTATCTTGCGCTTTGACGGGGTGAAGTTTGAATATATCCATAAAAAGCCGATCCTAGATGAGGCTTTTTTCAGTTTGCGCCGAGGCGCCAAGGTGACCCTGATGGGTCAGAATGGTGCTGGTAAGAGCACTATTTTCGGCTTGATCAAAAAAGAACTGACCCCGCAAGCGGGCCGTATTTCGGTAACGGCCGGCGTAACGATCGGCACGGCCCGCCAGACGATTGCCCGCGACGATCATTCTTTGAGCGTCGAGCAGTATTTTTCGCGGAGTTTTACCGTTGTTCCGGGAAACATCCGGAGCCGCATCGCCAAAGTGCTCGAAGCTGTCAACCTGGAAGTACCACTCGACAGGGAAGCCGGTAAGTTGTCGGGCGGGCAACAAGCCCGCGTCCTCTTGGCCGGTTCCCTGATAGAGAACCCTGACATCCTACTTTTGGACGAACCGACTAACAATCTGGATAAGGCTGGGATTGACCATTTGATCGCCTTTTTACTTTCTTATGACAAGACGGTCATGGTCATCTCTCATGATGCTGATTTTCTGAATTGTTTTACCGAAGGAGTAATCTATCTGGACAGCTTTACGCATAAGACGGAGGTGTATGTCGGCGATTATTACTCAGTGGTTGAAGAGATAACGCGGCGCGTGGAAAGGGAACAGCGGGAGAATGCCCAGTTGGAAAAACAGATCAAGGATCGTAAAGAAAAGGTTAATTTTTTTGCCCATAAGGGCGGTAAAATGCGGAAGCTGGCCAAGAAACTGAAGGATGAAACGGAGGATCTCGAGGAGAGTATGGTCGATGTCCGCCGCGAAGATAAGACAATCAGAGATTTTATTATCCCCGTTCAAGAGATAAGCGGTGATCTGATCCGGCTGGAAAAGGTCAAGATCCTCAAGAATCATGAGCCGATAACCAAGGACACGGGACTCCGGCTCCGGAAAGGCGATCGTCTGCTCGTAACCGGCCCAAACGGCATCGGTAAGAGCACCTTGCTCCGATCTCTCGTCCGCGGCCCCGAAGAAGGACGCGAGATCGTGGCCGGGGTCCGGGTCGGCTATTACAGCCAGGATTTTTCCGCCCTGAATTTTGACCAAACTGTCTTTGAATCACTCCGTAGCTGTTTGGCAGACGGCTTGGGAGAGCAAGAACTGCGGTCTACCGCCGCTGGTTTCCTCATTACGGGAGAACTTATGGGTTACAAAGTGGGCGACTTGTCAGAGGGGCAGAAAGGCCTATTGTCTTTTGCGCGACTGGTGCTTTTTAAACCCGGTTTGCTAATTTTAGATGAGCCAACTAATCATATCAATTTCCGCCATCTGCCAGTACTAGCTGAGGCGATAAACAGTTTTGAAGGTGCGATAATCATGGTCAGCCATATGCCCGAATTCGTCTCCCAGATCAATTTTACCGATGAACTCGACCTTTCAACGCTATAATTCGCCGCTGGATTGTGTTTCAGATAGCCCATATTATTTGACTTAAATATGATATCGTGCTATCCTGCTATTATTAATCTAGATTCGAATTCAGTCATGTAAGTGGCCTAAGAAATCGGGTCACTTATTTTTATTATGACACAGCATTTTCGTGGACTGGGTATCAGCCAGTCAATCTTAGACATCCTTAAAGATCTAAAACTAGATAATCCCACGCCCATCCAGGTGAAAACCATTCCGGTGGCAATCACTGGTCAGGATCTTATCGGCATCGCGCAGACCGGAACAGGGAAGACTTTTGCCTTCGGCATCCCGATGCTCCAGCGGCTTGGCCTCACTAAGGGCCAGGGTCTTATTATTGCGCCCACGCGCGAATTAGCTATGCAAGTCGAAGAAAGCTTAAATCGCCTCGGCAAGCCACTGGGCCTCAGGACAGCGCTCCTTATTGGTGGAGAAGCTCTGGGCAAACAGCTGTTTTCACTACGCAAGAAGCCGCATATTGTTGTGGCCACGCCCGGACGCCTGATTGATCATCTTAAGCGCCGGACATTCAAGCTGGATCAGGTAAATATTCTGGTTCTTGATGAAGCGGATATGATGCTTGATATGGGGTTTGCTCCGCAGATTCAAGAGATACTCAAACAGGCGCCGACTGAGCGCCAGACCATGTTGTTTTCGGCCACTATGCCGGCGACGATCGTCAAGATCGCTGCTCAATATATGAAACTGCCGCTCAGTATTGAAGTGGCGCCGCCAGGGACGACCGCCTCCCAGGTTGATCAAGAGATATTTATCATTAAAGGAGAGGATCGCCTTGAGCATCTGGAAAAAATACTCTTACGTTACACCGGTTCCGTCCTAGTTTTTGTCCGCACTAAACACGGTGCGCGGGCGCTGGCGCGCAAGTTGGCGTCTTCAGGACATCGGGCCGTGGAAATCCATTCCAATTTAAGTCTTAATCAGCGCCGAGCCGCTTTAAACGCTTTTAAATCCAAAAAAGAGCGTATTCTGGTCGCGACCGATGTCGCCGCCCGCGGTTTAGATGTTAGCGGCATCGAATTGGTAGTAAACTATAATTTACCCGATAACTCCGATGACTACGTCCATCGCATCGGCCGGACGGCCCGGGCTGGAAAAGAAGGTAAAGCGATTACGTTTGCTACTCCCGACCAGCAGAACGAGATTCGCGCGATCGAGAAATTGATAAACAAGAGCATTAAACGGACGGAGTTTGTCCGCTTTGCGGCCGAACCCGTCCGCAGTGAGGCATCTTCTAAGCGGCGACCTTTCCGTCGCGGTTTTCGGCAAAATATTCCGTCGCGCCGCCATTTACC
>CAZLGE010000029.1:0-8363 GCA_964559375.1 uncultured Gammaproteobacteria bacterium
CGAGCGACCTCCGGCCCCTGGTCCGGAACACCGCCAACTTTGTCTTATATTTCAAACCGATTGATCTGCCCTCTGATGAACTGGTCCGCGATGAACTACTCCGTGAAATCAGCCGCATCCTGGCGGCGGACGGAGCGACTTTAGCCGTTGCTGAAAAAAATGTTTCCGGTCTAGCCGTGAGCGAGGACGATCCGCTTTTTTACCAATTTAAGGAGGCTCTTGCTAAGGTGAAGCGCGGTTCCCTAGAGTCTTACCAACCGCTTTTTGCCGCTGATAATATCCCCTATGAGAAAGCCATGCTCCTCGAGCTGCAGCTACACGAATGGCCGGGAGTTTTCTTATCGACCAAGATTCGGCGCGAATATCTCCAGCCCGGTGGCGCGTCCGGAAGTTCTAGCCCAAGCATCCTTGGTGTGAGTAGCCTGTCCCATATTCTTGGTTATACTGGTAAGATCGATGGGAAAGAATTGGTCACCTTCGGCCAGGACTATTCGATAATCGATTATGTCGGAAAGGTCGGTCTGGAATATTCTTGGGAGAAAGAACTTAAGGGTCGACCGGGGCGGAAGAATATTGAAGTGGACGCTCTGGGCCGTCAGAAGAAAATCATAAATGAAGAGGCAGCAATCGACGGCGTCAATCTGCAGTTGTCCCTGGATTATAACCTACAACAAAAGATCGAAGAGATCGCCCGGATCTATCTGGACCGTGCCAAGCTGCGCCGGGCGTCGATTATTGCTCTAAATCCTAAGAATGGCGAGGTCCTGGCGCTAGTCAGCTTGCCGGCCTATGACAATAATCTATTCGCCCGTGGCATCAGCCAAACTGACTACAGTGGTTTTGCTGATGATCCAGATCGGCCCCTCTTCAATCGGGCGGTGAGTGGAGAATATCCTTCCGGTTCCACGATTAAGCCCATCTTTTCCGCCGGTGCTCTCCAAGAGGGTATCATTAACGCCTCGACCAGCTTCCTAAGTACGGGCGGCATCAGGATTGGCGAGTGGTTTTTCCCTGATTGGCGGGCGGGCGGGCACGGTCAGACTAGTGTCCGTAAGGCCATTGCTGAATCAGTCAACACTTTCTATTATTATATTGGTGGTGGCTATGGCGATTTCAAAGGTTTGGGCCTGGACGGACTTGTGAAGTATGCTAACCTTTTTGGCCTGGGCGAAAAGAGCGGTCTTGATCTACCCAGTGAGCGAGCGGGTTTTGTACCCACGGCCGAGTGGAAGAGAGAAGCCAAGAACGAGCCGTGGTATATTGGTGACACCTATCATTTCGCTATCGGCCAGGGAGACGTCCTGGTCACACCGCTCCAAGTGGCCAATTATACGGCCGCTATCGCTAATGGTGGCACACTTTATCAGCCACATTTCGTGTCTAAGATTTTAGGTTCGGATAATTCGGTTATTCGCGCCGTGATGCCGACCGTTATCCGCCAGGGCTTCATTGATGCCGCCAATCTAGAAATAGTGCGGGAGGGTATGCGCCAGACGGTCACCTCGGGAAGCGCCCGTTCTCTTAACGCTCTCCCGGTCCAGATCGCTGGCAAGACCGGAACGGCCCAGTGGTCTACGACTAAAGAGCCGCATGCCTGGTTCATTGGTTTTGCACCCTTTGATGATCCGGAAATAGTCCTGGTCATCATGGTCGAAGAGGGAACCGGCGGCGACACCATGGCCACGCCGATCGCTCGAGATATTTTCAGTTGGTATTACTCGCAACCGGCAGACGATATTTCCCTATAATTTTTTTAAAAAAGGTACATCGATATGGAGTACATCCCTTTGCCGATACATCTCTTCATTCATTTCGCGTTGGCGATCGCGGCAGGTTATGTTGTTGGCCGTGCTTTCAAGAAGCCGGAGCTCGGCATAATGTTTGGCATCCTGGGCGGATTTTTTATCGATCTCGACCACGTTCTAGAATATTTTTTAGTTTTTGGACTACGTTTCAATATTTTTGATTTTTTGGACGGACGGCAATTTCTGGCGAGCGGCCTGGTCCGCAGTTGGTTCCATGCTTGGGAGTATATTCCGGGTTTACTCTTAGTGGCCTGGCTGGTTCGGAAGAATAAAACAGCCGTGACCGTTATTTTAGCCCTCACGCTCGGCGGCGCCGTGCACCTGGCGACCGATTCGCTTATCAATAATTATCCGCTCCGTAATTACTCGCTGGTTTATCGTTACCAGGTAGATTTCCAAGCCGAGCGGCTGCTAAATAGCGAGCAGTATCAAGAATTTATGGAAAATAAGCTCAAATTAAGCCTGTAAAATTAAGGTTCGCCGTCCGTCTCCTATAATTAGCACTCTCTTGACTTGAGTGCTAATTTTTTATATAATGGAAATACCTATAAAAATATGATTTCCGAGCGGAAGAAATTTATCCTGGAAACAATCGTCAAAGAGCATATCAAGACTGCCCAGCCGGTCTCTTCGGGCGGCTTGGTAGAAAAATACGGACTCGATATTTCGCCGGCCACAGTGCGGAACGAGATGATGGAGCTTGAGGAAGAAGATTACATCTATCAGCCCCATACCTCCGCCGGCCGCGTTCCGACCGAGAGTGCTTACGAACTCCTACTTGATGACTGGCGACGGGACAAAAAGACGCCGTCTCTTAAATCGGCCGAAGAAAAAGTCCTCGAACAGCTCTTCAAGCGCGAAGAGATGGCTTATAAGCAGACCGCGAAAGCTATTGCCGAGATGTCTCGCGAAGCCGTCTTCTGGGCCTTCCATAAAAATGATCTTTACTACACCGGTCTTGCCAATCTCTTTGCTCAGCCGGAATTTCGTCAGTTGGAGATCGTTTCTGATGTATCAGGAGTGATTGACCGCTTAGAAGAATTGATCGATGATAATTTTGAGAAGCTTCCGCCCGGCGAACAAGTGCTCATTGGATCAAAAAATCCGTTTGGTAATTTCTTGAGCGCGGTTCTCGTTAAGTACCGGGATAATCAGCAGAGCGGGATTTTCGGCATCTTGGGCCCGATGAGGATGGATTACGGCCGCAACCTGGCGCTTGTTAGATTTATTAAGAATAAGTTTGAATAAGTTATGAGCGAAGCAGTTAAGAAATATCCCGAACCCGTGGTCGGCGTCCTGATTTATGATGATCAGGGCCGAATATTCCTCGTCAAGAATTCGAAGAAGTGGGGCGATGTCTGGCTGATTCCCGGCGGACACATCGAACCGGGGGAAAAAGCCACTGAGGCCGCTCAGCGAGAAGTCAGGGCAGAGACAGGTCTCGAGATTGATAACTTAGAGCCACTTCGTTTCGCCGAGGGGATCAATCCGCCTGATTTTCATGAGTCCCGTCACTTTATTTATCTGAATTACCTGGCGGAGCGTTCCGGCGGGAAAGAGGCCCTGAGCGACGAGATGACCGAATACATCTGGGCCGATCCCGAGGACTTATCCGCTTACGAAATCAAGGATTCAATAAGGCCGCTGATTGATTATTATCTGGAAAAGAAAAAAAACGCTGGTGAATCTTGGGAGCATAAGTATAAGCGCGCCTTGGCCGACTACCATAATCTGGTCAAGCAGCAGGTCAAGGAGAGGGAAGAGTTTGTTAAATATGCACTCAGTGGTTTTTTGGAAGATATTTTGCCGGTCTATGACCATTTAAAACTGTCGCTAACTGGCCTTAGTGAAGCAGAGGGTCAGAATGCCTGGGCCCAGGGCGTCCGTCACGTTCTCAAGCAGTTCAAGGATCTCCTGGAGTCTAGAGGCGTGGAGGAGATTGATACTGTCGGCGAACTTTTTGATCACGATACTATGGAAGCGATCGATGGAAGCGGCGAGACGGTCGAGAAGGAAGTGATGCCCGGTTATAAGTTGAATGGCAAAGTGATCCGTCCGGCCAAAGTGATAGTCGGTGGGCCGGCTGGCCAGGTATTAAATAAAGATCAATAATTAAGACGCCTTCCCGTATCTACCGGCAGCTGGCCGCGTTTTACGAGAAAGCGAGATAAAGATATGTCCCTTATAAAATGGACCCCCTTTTTTCCGGAGTTCGAGGACATGGAGAAGAATTTTGAGTCCATGCTCCCAGCCATCCGGGGCGAACGTTTCGGCTATACGCCGGCGGTCGACATGTACGAGGATAAAGATAATATTATCGTCGAAACTCAGCTCGGCGGCATCGATCCTGAGAAGGTCGATATTTCCATTGAGAATAACGTTTTGACGATCAAGGGCGAGAGCGAGAAAAAGAGCGAAGTGGAAGAGAAAAATTATTACCGCAAGGAGATCCGCCGTGGTTCTTTCTACCGCTCCATCCCACTCCCGACCAAAGTTGACGGCGACCAGGCAGCCGCGGTTTCGGAAGGAGGGATACTAAAGATCACCGTTCCGAAGGCAGCCGAGTTGAAGCCGAAGACCATCAAGATCCAAACTAAGAAATAGATTGTTCGCTGATTTTCCGGCCCGCGCTCTACTAATTGGCGCGTCGGGCCGGCTATTAGCCAATAATTTTATAATTAATCACGAATATGCCAAAAATTTTAGGTATCGATCTCGGGACGACCAATTCCGCCATGGCAATCATGGAGGGTGGCGCGCCGAAGATTATCGAGAACATCGAAGGTAATCGAACGACTCCGTCGGTCGTGGCCATCTCTAAAAATGGTGAGCGTATTGTCGGCCAGGCCGCCAAGCGTCAGGCGGTCATCAATCCGGAAAATACCGTCTACGCGGTCAAGCGGCTTATCGGCCGACATTTCTCGGAAGAAGAAGTGCAGCGCGATCTCAAGAATGCCCCTTATAAGATCCTTCAGGCCGGGGAGGGCGTGAAAGTGAAGATGGGCGATAAGGAATATACCCCGCAGGAAATCTCTGCCATGGTGCTAGGTAAGCTCAAAGCTGATGCCGAAGCTAAGATCGGTGAGAAGATCACCGAGGCGATTATCACCGTCCCCGCTTATTTTAATGATTCGCAGCGCCAAGCGACTAAAGATGCCGGCCTTATCGCCGGCCTCGATGTGAAGCGCATCATCAACGAGCCGACGGCGGCCGCCCTGGCTTACGGCTTTGATAAGAAGCAGGGGCAGAAGATCGCCGTCTATGATTTGGGCGGCGGCACTTTTGATGTCTCCGTTTTGGATATCTCCTCCGATACCGTGGAAGTAAAAGCCACTAACGGCGACACCCATCTTGGCGGCGAAGATTTTGATCAGCGCGTCGTGAATTGGATCCTGGAAGAGTTTAAGAAGGATCAGGGTATCGACCTTTCTAAAGACATGCTCGCTTTGCAGCGCATCAAAGAATCTGCGGAAAAGGCCAAGATTGAACTGTCCACAGCCCAGGAAACGGAAATAAATCAGCCTTTCATCACTACCGACGCGAATGGCCCCAAGCATCTTGTCATGAAGATCGGCCGCGCCAAGCTGGAAAGTTTGGTTATGGACCTTGTTGAGAGTACTGTCGAGCCCTGCAAGAAGGCGCTCGCTGATTCTGGTTTCTCGCTTAGCGATATAAATGAGGTGATCCTGGTCGGCGGCATGACGCGCATGCCGCTCGTCCAGCAGAAAGTGAAGGAGTTTTTCAGGAAAGAGCCGAATCTGAGCGTTAATCCGGATGAAGTTGTCGCGCTGGGTGCAGCTGTCCAGGCCGGCGTCTTACAAGGTGACGTAAAAGATGTTCTTCTGCTTGATGTTACCCCGCTGACTCTCGGCATCGAGACGCTCGGCGGCGTTGCTACTCCACTTATTGAAAGAAATACGACCATCCCGACTTCTAAGTCGCAAGTCTTTTCGACCGCGGCCGATGGCCAGACGGCTGTGGAGATCCACGTCGTCCAAGGCGAACGGCCTATGGCGCGCGACAATAAGACACTGGGCCATTTTACTCTCGACGGCATCCCGGCCGCCCCACGCGGCATTCCCCAGGTCGAGGTTAAATTCGACCTTGACGCTAACGGCATCTTGAACGTCTCGGCGACTGACAAGGCCACAAATAAACAGCAGAAGATCACGATCACTGCCTCCTCCGGCTTGTCCAAGGAAGAGATTGAGAAAATGAAGAAGGAGGCGGAGCTGCATGCTGAGGAAGATAAGAAGGCCAAGGAAGAGGCGGAAATAAAGAATCAGGCCGATGCCGTCAACTTCACTATGGAAAAGATGCTTAAGGAGTCTGGCGACAAGATGAAGCCGGAGGATAAGAAAGAACTGGAAGACAAGAATGCCGAGTTCAAGAAGACTAGAGAGGGCGGTAATCTGGAAGAAATTAAGAAGAAGATGGAAGAAATCAACACGATTGCCCAGCGCATCGGCGCCGCCATGTATCAGTCGCAGCCGGGCGCTCAGCCTGGAGCCGGACCGGAGGGCACGGGCGAAGCTAAAACGGAAGAGAAGAAAGACGATAATGTCGTCGAAGGGGAAGTAGAAGAGAAAAAATAACTTGATGGAAAAGTCATTTATCACCAATCGACACGGTTTAAAGATCGCAATTGAGGTCAGCCGGTCGGTCGCCCCGACCGGCTTGGCTTTTGTGACGTCGGGTCGGGCGGAGTTTAAGGAAAAACCCGCGACCGCCTCCGTGCTTTCGTGGATAACGGCTACACGACCGTCTGCTTCGACCCCACCAATTCTTTGGTTGAGAGTGGCAGCGATTTCATTAGCGCGACCTTCGGCCCGTTTCTATTCAGAAATCTGTCAGCGTAACAGGATCTGATTATGTCAAAAGATTATTATAACGTATTAGGCGTTTCAAAAAGCGCTTCTCAGGATGAGATCAAGGGCGCCTTTCGCAAGAAGGCGCATGAGCATCACCCGGATAAAGGCGGCGACGCCGAGAAATTTAAAGAGCTCAATGAGGCCTATCAGGTTTTAGGTAACCCCGAGAAGCGCGAGCAGTACGACCGTTTCGGATCGGCTTTTCAGAATGGACAGGCCGGTGGCTACGGTTATGGTCAGCCCGGCGGTGGCTTCAATATGGATTTTGAGGATCTAGGTGATCTATTTGGCGGTTTTGGTGATATTTTTGGCTTTAGTGGCGCGGGTGGACGAGGCGGTAAGCGGCAGACGCGGGGCCGTGATCTAGAAATGTCTGTTGCCCTTGATTTTAAGGACGCGGTTTTTGGCATGGAGAAAGAAATATCATTCGCTAAGAACATCACTTGTCGGCATTGTCATGGTGGTGGCGCTGAACCAGGTTCGAAAATTGAGACTTGTCCAACTTGTGGTGGATCCGGACGTGTCAGCCGTATCCAACGCACTATCTTAGGAAACATCCAGACGCAGTCGACTTGCCCGGCCTGTAACGGCGAGGGTAAGACATTTAGCCAGAAATGTACCAAGTGTAACGGTGTCGGCTTGGAGCGGGACACTGTCAAGATCAAAGTCAAGATACCGGCTGGAATCGATAACGGTGAGTCTATCCGTCTGAGCGGCCAAGGTGAAGCGGGGCAGAAGGGATCTCCGGCAGGTGATCTATATCTTCGCATTAAGATCCAAGCGCATAAGCTATTTCGTCGCGAAGGTTATGATGTCCACGGCGAAGAGACGATCAGTATTCGCGAGGCGGCGCTTGGTGCCAAGATTGACATTGAGACTGTCCATGGACCGCTCAAGCTGAAAATCCCCGAAGGCACCCAGTCGGGCACGATCTTCAAATTGAAAGAGAAGGGAATCACCCGTCTGCACAGCCGCGGCCAGGGCGATCATTATGTCAAAGTTATCGTCCGGATACCCACCGGGCTGTCTAAGAAGCAGAAGCAGATATTGGAGGAGTTAGATTTGTAAGCTATCAAGTCGATAAATAAAAAACCGTCTATCAGAGATAAACGGTTTTTTGAGGGAAATTTTTTAAAATGTGTTGATTTCCTCGTAGCGAACGGAATTGGCGCCGTCCAGCATAAAGTGCTGGTCGAGTTCTATGAACAACCGGTTTTTATCGGCCTCGCGACTGATATCCAGCCACTCCTGGAGTGTCCGGTCGGCGCTGAAACGTAAGGCCAGATAGCTGCAGATCGCTTCATCTTTTTTCTGCGATTTTCCGGCCAGAGACCAAAGAGCACCGCCGCAGCTGACTATACCGCGGCAGAGTTTAGTGACGGACGTACCTTGGGGGCAGTAGTCTTGGAAAAGACGGATCTTGGAGATACTGTGTTCCAGGCAGGTCGGATCAGCCGCTAATATCCGTAGGGATTCGACTACTTTTTTTGTCTTGAGATCAAAAATAGTTAAGTAGAATCCGGTTTTGTAACCCAGTAAATGACAGGCTCTTTTGGCTGTTTCTTCCAAATCCTCTTTTTTAAGGATCGGGCTGTTAACGGTTAATTTTGAAAGTACTTTCATGGTTTTCTCCGGGAATTATTGTTGGGTGATTGATTATTATGAAACTTATAACTTAATTTAAATA
>CAZLGE010000030.1:0-8360 GCA_964559375.1 uncultured Gammaproteobacteria bacterium
TCGTGGCTACGCCTGGTCTCAGATTGGCTAATAGCGCTACTGTGGATATTGCCGCAGCTAGCCATCCTGTCCGTCTATGTCTATAAGCTGATCGGTGCCGAAGCTTATTACTATATACTCGTCTTCCCCTATGCCCACGATTGGCTGTACTGGCATTTTGCTTTGGTTGCGGCGCCGCTGTTTGCCCTTTTGGGCGCCTGGTTCTTCTTTCGCGACAGCCGCCGCTGGCTGACCCTCTGGGTTGTCCCGACCTACATTCTGACCCTATTTCTTGATATTTACGCCGCTCTTCTGGGTTTAGCTGATTACGCAGCGGGCCGGGCTTATTGGTCTAAGATTGAGCGCCGTAACCGCTACAGCGCTTCGCTCGTGCCGGTGGAAGTGAGCGACAGCCTGGTAACAGGACGAGCGGTAAGCGGACCCAAGAAGGCCGTCTATTTCCTGGCGCTTTTTGCCCTGGTCACTGGCTTTTTTGTCAACGAATTTTTGGCTGTCAATAATTGCGGCGAGGTTAAGCCGTTTCTCTGGCGGCCGCTCTTATTCCAGCCAGATTTCAGTCTGGATCTGGGAATAGAGATCGATAAGAAAATGTCTCCCGATAATAATCTGCGCGTCCGCGCCCAGGCGCGGCTAATTGAGCAGGGTACGGCCCAGGGGCCCGAAGAATTAGTGATGAAGACGTTCTTAGACGGCGAGTTGATTGAAGAGAAGACGATTCTTCCTGGATTGTCTGATATTTTGGACCGTGAATATCCCCTAGGCTGGGAGAAGCATGAACTCGGTATTGAGATAGAGGGGCGAGGTATTGGCCGCCTCTCGACTTGCGGCCGGGATACGGCTTTTTCTACAACCCTCCGGGAACTCAGAGGCAATGATCTCTATATCAATGATGAAAAATTTTTGATCAAGGGGGTGATACCCTCCTTCTCCAGTAACCAGATTAACCTGGATATGGACTACGGCTTGAAGCAGATTAAAGAGATCGGCGCCAATACCGTCCGTTTTTATCACGGGGCCAATGAGCGTCTGCTCGACCAAGCCGAAGCGGCCGGGCTTCTGATTATTGATCAGCCGGACCGCTCCACCTGGGATGAGCTAGATCTGACCAGTAATTTCCAGGTGGGCAATTATCTGGGCCGCTACCGGAAGCTGGTTAAAGAGCATGAGGGTGAGCCCTTTATTCTCTGGGATGGACTGGGTAATGAGTGGGAACTCGGCAGCCATACTAGCCCCGGCCGGGCAATCACGCTGGTCACGGAGACGCTTAAGACCGCTCTTAACAGCGCTGACAATCCACTCACGTCATATTCGACCTATTACACCTTTATCAAATATCCGGTCGATATCAGCGGCATCAATATGCTTGATACCGGATTAACATACTGGACTAAAGCGCTCAATCTTGTGCGACAAACTAATAAGCCATTTTACGCTAGCGAATTCGGTGGCTTTGTGGCTTTTTGGGAAAAGACTGATCCGGAGTTGAGGATGTATCGACTCCAGGCTGAGTGGGAGACGCTGATTGCCTCCGGTGCGCTCGGCGCCAACTTTTACCAGTCGCATGATAATTGGGCTCAACCGGTGGTAATCGGATATAACGATCCATGGAAACCGGAACAGCCTGATGATCTTAGGGGTTTCTGGGACGAGAAGAACCAGCCGAAGTCGGAACTCGCCGTTCTGGTCCGGATCCTATCGGATTTTCGCGTTACAGTCAGCGGGCCGATTGCCGATCCCCGGGAGCCGATTACGGTGTTGGTCGAGAATATCCGCCCCTATTTATTAAGTGGCGTGAAGATGGAGGCCGGGCAGGAGATTGTTGAGCTAGGCGATTTTTCTCTTAAAGAAAGCAAGGAAGTGGAATATATTCTGACCCCGGAAGAAGCCCGCGCTAGGCGTTTAGTCCTGCGCTTTAGCTATACGACCCATTCCGGGCTGGAGGGCGTTTCGCGCGTTGAACTCGTTCTTCCGCTTGCCGGAAGTGAACCGCTCATCCTAAATGACGATTTTATAGTCTCCGGAAGTTCCGCTCAAGCCGTTACCGGGCGCCTGCTCAGCTCGGCGCGCTTGAGGGCTATTCTGCCCGATTCTTGGGAGCGGTTTTCTCTTAATGGTACGGAGCAGGAAAATTCGCGCACGGTCCTGGATATCGCGCTCGACAACCCCTATCGGGCAGTTGACGGGCTGGAGGTGTCGCGCGATGGGACCATTTGGACACCCTTTAGAGCATCCCAGCCGGCTGGCGGCGGGGTATACTATCTCCGTTTCCGGTGGCCGAAATTAACGGCTACTAAACAGCTTCTTATCGTGGGTGGAGCGGGCGCGGGACAGATTGAGATTATCCACCGGGGTAGCGCCCGGATCTGGCCGAGCCATAATTATCGCGAGAATGCGATTGACGCCGTTGAACTGGGCAGTCCGGCGGCTGGCGAACTCCTGACCATCCGTTTGGATCGCCAGCAGGCGGCTTATATTGACCAACGGGCGATTAAGAACGACCTTAAAGGTGTAGACATTGCTCTTGAGGGTGATATGTTGATCGATCTGGAAGCGCCCCGTGTCTTTGCCCCGTCGGATATCGATCTGCGCCGGGTCAATTAACTGGTGGCGTATTTAAGTTGACTCCCTAAATGGAAGTTGGTATAATAATAATAGTTTAAAAATAAATTTCCTCGCCAGTTAATGGCGACGGATAAGAACAACAACTATGAAAAAAACATTAATCGGTCCGCTTCTCGTGATCATCGTCCTGGCACTCCTGGGCGCGATGTTCATCTATTTTCATGTTTCGATTAACCGGATGGAAAAAACTTTAGTAGAAACGCAGACATCGATTGCCGATAACTCCGGCAAGATCCAGGCCATCGTCAATTTTTTCAACACAAATCCAAACGTGAATGGCCCGGCTAATTAAATCTAATATCACTAATCTAACCGGTTCGGTGGATGCGCTGAGCTACCGCCGTGACCAAGTTAATAACACTATGAAAAGAGAATTCGTTTTTCCGCTCGTGGTCGGAGTAATCTTAGGTGGTCTCCTGATGCTCTTCTGGCAGTTTAACGCTCGCCTGAACAATGTTGCGGCTGGCGTCAGTCAGCTGAGTCAGGTCACCACGCAGAACACCCAGACCGTGAACGACATCGTGAGTTTCATCAACAACGCCACCGGCCAAAACGGGCAGACTCCGGCGGCTAACACCCCTCCCGTTACTCAATAAGCTCTTAGATATTACAATAAAAACCCTGTCTGTGACAGGGTTTTTGTGTTATAATTGAATAGTATTCTGGTTAATTATCCCGGTTTGATATGACAAGAGACGAAGCTAAAAAAATATTAGATAAGCTTAAGCGGGAGATAGATTTCCACCGCTATAATTATCATGTTCTGGACAAGGAAACTCTAGCGCCGGCCGTTCTCGACAGCTTGAAGGACGACTTGTCTAAACTGGAGGGCCAGTGGCCGGAGTTAATTACATCGGATTCTCCCACTCAACGAGTCGGCGGCGAGCCGTCTGGTAAATTTAAAAAAGCGGTCCACACCCGTCCGATGATCTCTCTGTTTGATGCTTTTTCCGCAGCGGACATGACGGCCTGGCAGGAAAGGAATGCGAATTTCTTAAAAAAACCTTGTCAGATTGAGTATTATTGCGAATTGAAACTAGACGGCCTGGCGGTCAGCCTCCGTTATGAAAAGGGAGTCCTAGTGCGCGGTGCGACGCGTGGGAACGGGCAGGTCGGTGAAGACGTGACGACTAATCTCCGGACTATCGCTAGTTTGCCGCTCAGCTTGCGTCAGCCGTCATTAAAAGAGTTGGCGGGAAGCGGTTTGTCTCCAGGCGTGGCCGCAGAAATTTTCCAGCTGATTAGCGGCGGGGTTATTGAGGTTCGCGGTGAAGCGATCATGACTAAAGCGGTTCTCGCGCGGCTCAACAAAAAATATGCGGCGGCCCGGAAGCCCCTCCTAGCCAATACACGAAATGCCGTGGCCGGCTCCATCCGTCAGCTTGATCCTAAAATTACGGCGGAGCGTGAACTAGATTTCTATGCCTATGATCTGTTTATTTTAGACCGTGAGCGCGGCGTGACTGTTAAGAGGCGCGACCAAGCGGATAAGCTGGCGAATCTTTTGGGGTTTAAGACGCTGCGCGAAAATCGGATCGGTCGGAATTTAGACGAAGTTTTTGCCTTCTATGAAGAGGTGGGTAAGAAGCGGGCCGCCTTGCCCTTTGAGATAGACGGTATCGTTGTCAAAGTTAATGAGCTGAAGATGTGGCCTGTCCTGGGCGTGGTCGGTAAGGCCCCGCGTTACATGATGGCCTACAAGTTTTCCGCCGAGCAGGCGACGACCAGAGTCCGGGACGTGGTTTGGCAGATTGGCCGGACCGGCGTGCTCACGCCGGCCGCCCTGCTCGATCCGGTCCGAGTGGGCGGAGCGACGGTCAGCCGGTCCACCTTGCATAATTTTGATGAGATCCGCCGCCTTGATCTACGGATCGGCGATACGGTGGTGATCGAGCGCTCTGGCGATGTTATTCCTAAAGTGATAAAAGTCTTGCCCGGCTTGAGAACGGGCGGGGAGAAAAAGATTAATCCGCCCCAGTCTTGTCCGATCTGTGGTGGACCGGTCAAGCAGGTGGCGGGCGAGGTAGCTTACCGTTGTCAAAGTCTCCGCTGTTATGCGGTGAGCCTGCGCCGCGTCATCCACTTCGTGTCAAAAGGCGCCGCCGATCTGGACGGGTTGGGCCCGAAGCTAATCGAACAGTTTATGGCTACTGGCCTGGTCAAGGACGCCGCCGACCTTTTTTCACTTCGTAAATCTGATCTGCTCGGTCTAGAGCGATTTGCTGAGAAGAAAGCTGATAATGTCATCTTGATGATTGACTCTCGCCGCCGCATCCCGCTCTCACGTTTTCTTTATGGGCTGGGCATCCGTCATGTCGGTGAAGAAACGGCCGCCCTGCTCGCCCGTCGTTTTATCGAAGAGACGGCCTCTAAACAGCGGTCAAATGAGCCGATGCGTGAGGCTAAAATATCCGAGTTGGTAAGATATTTCCAAACTTGGAGCGCCGCCGAACTCGAGGTTTTGCCCGATGTCGGTCCGGTCGTGGCGGAGAGTATTGCTATCTTCTTTCGGGAAAAGAAAAATCTCCGGTTGCTTGAGAAATTCGCCGCTTCCGGAGTAGCTTTATCAATCGGGCCGGGATCCTCGGGAAACATTTCTGGATTGGGCGCGCTGGCGGGAAAAACCTTTGTTTTGACCGGCACGCTGGATAGTTTGACAAGGGAAGAGGCGAAAGATAAGATAAAAGCAGCGGGAGGCCAGGTAAAATCTGGACTGACGAATGAGACTGATTATGTGGTGTCCGGTACCGCGCCCGGTTCTAAATATGACCAAGCTAAAAAATCCGGGATTACGATAGTGGACGAAGCCGAATTCTTGGAAATGATCAAATAGATTTATGATTGACAGTAAAGATATAGAACATGTGGCCGAATTGGCTCGGCTTGATCTCAGCTCAGAGGAAAAAGCACGCTACGGCGAACAGCTCGGAGCTATTTTGGAATATATTGATCAGCTCAAAGAGGTTGATACGGCTGGCGTCGAGCCAACCGCTCAGGTGAGCGGTTTGGTCGATGTTTGGCGAAGTGACGAAGCACACGATTGGAATCGGGAAGAAGTCGAGGTAGCTCTTAATCAGGGCGGACGTCAGGGTCGGTATATTAAAGTGAAGAAAGTCCTCTGAAATAAAAAATCCCCCGTGGAGGGAGATTTTTGCGGTTCTGATCCAGCATTGACTTTATAATTATGACAAATACACATAATCGGTCAAGACGTATTTGACCGGGCGTGGACCCGCGGGGAGTTTAACCCCGGAAACCAGATGTCAGGGCTGGCGCCAAGACCGCTCCTGGGCCCGCACCGGTTATATTATAGAGTGCCGGGGCTGAACGAGTGATAAAAAATATTTAAATTAAAGATAAAAATGGATCTGAATAAGTTGACCATTAGGCAAGCGCGGGAAAAATTGGTTAAAGGGGAGATAACGGCCCGGCAGATAACCGAGGCTTGTTTAGCGCGCATCAAGGAGGCGGATGCGGAGATCCAGGCCTGTCTTTTGGTCTGCGAAAAGGAGGCCCTTAAGGCGGCCGCGGCCGCTGATGATCGGATAAAAGCCGGTGAAGACACCCCGCTTTTAGGCATCCCTTACCTGTGTAAGGATAACATGATGACCAAGGGGCTGAAGACTACGGCTGCCTCTAAGATTTTAGAAAACTATGTCGCTCCGTATGACGCCACTGTGATTAGGAAGTTAAAGGAGGCCGGAGCGATCCTTCTAGGTAAGACAAATCTCGATGAATTCGCCCACGGCGCTTCGACGGAAAATTCCGCCTTCGGACCGACACGCAATCCGCACGATTTTAGTCGCGTGCCGGGCGGTTCGTCCGGGGGGAGTGCCGCGGCTGTGGCCGCTGATATGTGCCTGTTTGCCCTGGGTTCCGATACCGGCGGCTCGATCCGTCATCCGGCCAGCTTTTGCGGCGTGGTCGGTTTGAAGCCGAGCTACGGCCGCGTTTCCCGCTTCGGCCTGTTATCGATGACCTCTTCAACTGATGTTATTGGCCCACTCGCCAAGACGGCTCAGGATGCCGCTATCGTTCTCAAAGTCATCGCTGGTCGTGATGAAAAGGACGCCACAACGGCCTGGGAAGCTGTCGAGCATTACGACCGGGCGCTGGCTGGGCCGGAAGCGGCCGATCAGGCCGTTGCCCTAAAGGGCCTGACAATCGGTTTACCGCAGGAATATTTCCTACCGGGCCTTGATGAAGCGGTCAGCCGGCGTATCAAGGAAGCCGCCGCCAAACTGGAAGCCGGCGGCGCCCACTTAAAGAGCGTCAGTTTGCCCTATACCAAGTATGGTATTCCTGCTTATTATATAATCACCCCTTCGGAAATCAGTTCGAATTTAGCCCGGTTTGACGGAATTGGCTGGGGTCTGGCTAAGAACGAGGCCGCCGATCTCAAGGATTTTTATAAAGGCAACCGCGGCGCGGGCTTCGGGCCGGAAGTAAAGCGCCGGATCATGCTGGGCACCTATGCGCTCAGCTCGGGGTACTATGATGCCTATTATAAGAAAGCCCAGGCGGTCAGGACCCTGATTATCCAAGATTATGCCCGAGCTTTCCAAGAGGTGGACCTACTCCTGACGCCCACCACGCCTCATGCCGCCTTTAAGATCGGTCAGCAGGCTAATAATCCCCTGGCCATGTATCTGGAAGACATTTTTGTAACGGGAGCGTCTCTGGCTGGTTTGTCGGCCGTTTCGGTACCGGTCGGCAGTATCCCGACAGACACTAAAGACATGCCAGTGGGCGCCCAGATAATCGGGCCACGCCTGAGCGAAGGGCTGGTGCTTAGGGCGGGTGATGTTCTGGAATCCGTTGTTTCATAAATGAGATTAATGATAAATAATAATATATGTTAAAGATCACACCCAAGAAAGCGAATCTCAGCCTGCTGGTCGGAGCGCTGATACTGGTTGCTATCGCTTTTATTGTTTTTGAGTTCCGTCCGGAAAAGGAAGCGTCGCCGGCTGGCAGTGATAATCTGGCCGCCGCGGGCGATGCGGCTACTCAGAGTTATGCCGTTTTCCAGACACCCACTGCCCGAATAGATGATCGGATATTCGGTTCGGCTGATGCGCCACTCAAGATATATGTTTTCGAAGATTATTCCAGTTCTTTTAGCGCTTCACTAGCCGATAACTTGGAAAAGGCGCGGGTGGATTTTGGCGACCGCCTGGCGGTCATTGTCCGCCCCTACGCCCGGAATTCAGAACTAGCCGCCCAAGCGGCCGCGGCCGTGGATTGCGCCGCCAGCCAGGGGAAATGGCGAGAGATGCGCGCACTCTTATTTTCGAAGGTCAAGAACAAGCAGCCGCTCGAACCTGGATCGCCCGATTATAGCCGGCAACTTGGTCTCGAGATGGATGAGTTTTCCCTGTGCTTGACTAATGAACGCAAATCAGGAAAAATAGAGCAGGCGACCGCCGCGGCCGAGTCTCTGCAAGTCTACGGTGCGCCCACGATATTTGTCGGTAACGAAATGATTCCCGGCGCCCGGCCTTACGAAGATTATACTGATTCCGATGGCGAACAGGTGGCCGGACTAAAGACAATAATCGCGCGGAAGATCAGTCAAGACTAGCCGGCTTAAAATCCGGAAAGGAGAGTTCGCATAGTTGGTCTAGTGCGCAGACCTGGAAAGTCTGTATACCGCAAGGTATCGAGGGTTCGAATCCCTCACTCTCCGCAGATTGTCAATATCGGTGTTTTTAGCAGAATTAGCTAGGGTTTCAAAG
>CAZLGE010000031.1:0-8193 GCA_964559375.1 uncultured Gammaproteobacteria bacterium
AAGCCGCCGTCTTCAAAAAAACAGGTTTCTTAAGACCCAGATGTTCTATTATAGCCCGCGGCCTAAAATCAAAGACCTGCCGGACTGCCCTCAAAATAAGAGCTTCGGGTTTATGATTGGTACCGAAAGTATCGATATAGATACCGACCGGCTCAGCGACACCGATCGCATAAGCCACTTGTAATTCACATTTATCGGCTAATCCGGCTGCTACGACGTTCTTGGCGGCATAACGGGCCATATAAGCGCCACTCCGGTCCACCTTGGACGAATCCTTGCCGGAGAAGCAGCCGCCGCCGTGACGGGCCACACCGCCATAAGTATCAACAATGATCTTGCGACCCGTGAGCCCCGTATCAGCCGCCGGCCCTCCGAAGGTGAAGGCGCCGGTGGAATTTATGAATACCCTGGTCTTCTTATCGAAAAATCTCCCCAAAACGGGCTTAATTACATATTTTAAGATATCGGAACGGACCTTGGCCAGTTTTACCTTATCGCTATGACAGGCGGCAATAACCACCGTCTCGACACGTTTAGCCTTGTGGCCGTGATACTCGACCGTCACCTGGCTTTTGCCGTCGGGTCGCAGATAATGGAGAGTCTTGTCTTTCCTCACTTGAGCGAGTCGGGCGGTCAGCTTATGAGCAAGAACAATGGGTAGGGGCATCAGTTCCTTGGTCTCGTTAGTCGCGAAACCATACATGAGGCCTTGGTCGCCGGCTCCCTGCTCTTTATATTCTCCGCTCCCGACATCGACCCCCTGGGCGATTTCCGCGCTCTGCGAATGGAGAGCGGACAGAATACCGACGCTATCGCAGTCAAAGCCGGAATCGGCGCCGTCATAACCAATATTTTTTAGGATCCGACGTACCGTGTCATCCACTTGCACATAATTCTTCGTGCGCACTTCTCCGCCCACGACCACTAGACCATTGGTCGCGAATGTCTCAACAGCAACATGCCCGTCGGGATCATTCTTTAATATCTCATCGAGTATCCCGTCGCTAATCTGATCACAGACTTTATCCGGATGACCTTCGGTCACAGATTCCGAGGTGATTAATTTTATTTCCATATAATTTGGTCGTCCGCCGTCTGGCGGAACTCTAGTATTTATTAACTAAGTGCCCAATTCCCAAGAAGCAAGATAGGCTGCCTGCTCGGGGGTCAGCTTGTCTATCTTGATACCCAGAGATTTTAGTTTGAGGACAGCGACCTTATTCTCGATACTATCGGGCACATTATGGACTTTTACTGCCAGCTTGCCTGCGTTTTTAACCACATATTCCGAAGCCAAGGCCTGGGTGGCAAAACTCATGTCCATAACACTCGAAGGATGGCCTTCGGCGGCGGCGAGGTTGACCAGGCGGCCCTGCCCGATTACATAGATCCGCTTGCGGCCGAGGATATATTCATCCACCTGTTTGGCGACGTCGTAGTTAACACGACTAGCTAGTTTTTTAAGGGCGGGCAAATTTATCTCAACGTCGAAATGGCCGGAATTACAGACGATTGCGCCGTCCGACATCAGTTTAAAATGCTGGGTATCTAGCACATTTATATCGCCGGTAATGGTGCAGAAAACTTCGCCGATCCTGGCCGCCTCTTTCATGGTCATCACGCTAAAACCGTCCATCGCGGCTTCAAGAGACTTGATGGGATCAACTTCAGTCACGATCACTTTGGCACCCATGCCGCGCGCTCGAAGAGCAAAACCGCGCCCACACCAGCCATATCCGGCCACCACGATAGTCTTGCCAGCGATTAATATGCCGGTCGCTCGGATGATTCCATCAAGAGTGGATTGTCCAGTTCCGTAACGATTATCAAACAGATTCTTGGTCTTAGCGTCATTAACGGCAATAACCGGTAGAAGCAGCTTGTTGTGAGCGGCAAGGGCGCGGAGCCGGATCACACCGGTAGTCGTTTCTTCCATGCTGCCCAAAATATCCTTGGCTTGTTCTTTGTATTTATTATGGAGAAGAGAGATCAGGTCGGCTCCGTCATCCATAGTCACCTGGGGCTTATTCTTGAGCGCCTGATTGAGATGCTGATAATAAGTCTTATGATCCTCCCCGCGGATGGCCAGCACTTTCAAGCCATGGTTCTTGACGAGCGCCGCGGCGATATCGTCCTGCGTCGAGAGCGGATTGGAGGCGACAAGCGTGATGTCCGCCCCACCGGCCTTAAGCGCTAGCATTAGGTTGGCGGTTTCAGCAGTCACATGCAGGCAAGCCGAGATCCGTTTGTTCCGGAAGGCTTTAGTGCGACGAAACGCTTCTTTGATTGTAGCCAGGACCGGCATGTCGCGCCCGGCCCAAGCCAAGCGCTTCTCTCCAAAAGCAGCGAGCTTCAGATCTTTAACATGATACTTCATAACTATATTTTTACAGCTTCTTTATAATTATTTTGATAACGGCGGCAAAACTCTGCTTTGGTGTAACGATGCGTCTGCGTCCCGAACTTCTCGACCGTATAAACCGCCGCCACGCTGGCTAGTTGACCGCAAGTCTTAAGGTCGCGGCCAGTCAGGAGTCCCTTTATAAATCCGGCTCGATAGGCGTCACCAGCTCCGGTTGGGTCGGAGGTATTTAGCGGCCGCGCTGGCTTAACAACAATCTTCTTCCCCAGGCTATATATATAAGAACCTTGCCCGCCCCTGGTCTCTACCACTATTTCCGTCAAACGGCGGAGACTAGAAGCGCTTATCTTCATCCGACCAGAAATCAACTTCATCTCATAATCGTTACCAATGAGGATCCGGGCGCCCCCGATGACACACCGAAGCTCCGGCCCAGAAAAGGCAATCACTTGCTGCCCCGGATCAAATATATATGGTACGCCCTGAGCCTGATAAGCCGAGGCGTAGTCGAGCATGCGCCGCTTATCGTCTGGCGCGATTACGGCCAGTTTAAGCTTTCTTAGCGTGGCAACAACCGGTCTGGCATAATTGTCCACCTGAGGCCCGGGGTAAAAAGCGGCAATCTGATTATCTTCTTGGTCGGTGATTATATAAGCGGAGGCTGTTTTAGAAAGAGGCTCGATCTTAATACGCCTAGTATCGGCACCAGATTTAGCCAAGCGCTCGCGGTATGACAAAAAATCAGGACCGGCTACCCCCAAGATAGTCGGTCTTTCTCCCAGTAAGGCCAGATTGTAAGCTATATTACCGGCCGTGCCACCATCAGATTGACGCAAGCTGCCGACCAGGAAGCTAATGTTCAAATTATGCGTCTGTCTGGGTAAAATATGATCGCCAAACTTACCCGGAAAATCCATTATCTGGTCGAAGGCTAACGAGCCGGAAACAGCGATGTAAGGACTGGCCGTGGCCGCCCTTTTAACGCTAGGCGCCATCGGATTTCTGAGCCTCACGGAATTTGGCCGCTTTTAAACGGCTGATCTCCTGCTTGATGGCTTTATATTCAAGGCTTGATTCTGGATAGCTAGCTAAAGCCTCTTCTAAATCGGAAAAAGCAGCCACCGGCGGCCGACCGCTTTCCCGATCAGGAAGCGCGACGGGCCCAGAAAGCGTCGCCCCGCCAGATGCCCTCTCTTGACCGATGGACTTATTTTGGCTAACCGGCTCTAAAACCCCTTTTCTAAATATAAACAGCTCATTGTTTATCGATACTGCCGGCTCTTCCTCGTATCCCTGCGGCGTATCGGAAGCCAGTTTTATCCTATCGTAAAAATTAAACAAGACATTCAAACGGTTATACTCATCAGGTGAGATCTGTTTGTCATTCCTGAGATTCAACAGGAACTGGGCTTTAGCGAGCTTGTCGACGCTCTCCAGGCCAATTTCAGAAACATATTTTTTTATCCAGTCCCGAATGATCTTGGTATCGGTGTGCGACGTTATCTTTTCGCCGTTCTCGATGATTAGTTTGCCTAGACTCTCCCTGAACTCGTTGCGCCCTTCAATACTAATAATGGCAAAAATCTTATCTTCAACCTTAGCCCATAGGTCATAATCGGGTATGCCAAACTGGAGACAAAAATTATTCTTTAATAAGCTGTAAACTTCGTTGTCTTCTAGGGCCGGCAGGCATATATATTGGAGCCGTAACATTGTCTCACGATAAAACTCATTAAGCCGCGGTTGCGCCTTCAGTTCAATGCTCCTTTCGCTAACCGCCTTCTTCAAGACGCGGTATAACTGTAAAGCTTCGGCATAAGAATCATGCTCCAATATATAGTCCACCACCTCCTGCAGTGAGCGGGCATAATTTTCATCCAATAATTTTTTTGATTTTTCACTAGCCATATTATTCACTCGCTAAGAGATCCAAGGCGCCCTTATATTTTTCATCAAATTTGCCTTTTTCTGCCAAATGCCCTAAACGCTGCTTCAGGGCATCAAGCAAAGTCTTGCCTTCTTTGCCGGTCGGCTTACTAAACTCGATTTTCAGTTTCTCATCCTTCATTATAGCCTGATAGGCGTGGAGAGCCGCACTTTCATTCATGGTGCGCATATTATCATGGCCGTCAGCATTATCTATAGATTTGAGTTTGATAATACCGCCAGCATCAAGATGAAAATCTCCCTGAACATCGTGGTAGCCATAGGCCAGACGATTGTTATTTCGGATGAACGACTGGAGCTGTTCCTTGCCGCTCTCAATATCCCGGATATTATTATGCTCTTCATTAGTGGTTTCGCGCCAACGGCCGTTCTCCATCGCATAGGAGGACGTCGCCGCCCAGTGGCGCGTACTCTTATTGAGTTCCGCAATCTGGCTACCTAAACCATACGCTTCTTGTTCGGAGAAGCCGGCATAGTTCTTGTGGCCTTCAGTGGAGAACTGTCTCATCAAATCCTTCAAGCCGATATGGTCCGTTCGGCCAGCCAAAGGCCGTAGAAACTCATTATCATTAGCGTCTTTAGTCATCTTCAAAGTAACTGCCTTAACGAGGGTCCGGTCGCGACTGTTTATCGCATCCTTCAAGATGCGGAGTAATTCGGTCGGATCAGTTATGTCCTTAATCTTTGACATCTCCTGTGACACCACATGCTGTTCGGCAGAGCGCGCTTCAAAATTATATTCGGGAATATTATTTTCTGCCCGTCCCTCAATCTTCTCGACATCTTGCTTCTTAGCGCTAATCTTTTGCTCAATATTCCTCTTTTCGGTATTGGTATATACCTTGTTAACGTCATTCTTCAAATCACCGTTCTCGTCTTTCTCTTCGAAAAAGCGTCGCTTCTCCTGGAGCGCTTCCCCCATCTTCCGCAACTTGTTGATATTATTTTGGCGTACGTCCCTCTCTTTCTGCAGGCTCGCAATCTTCTCTTCATCCTTGAACTCAGGTCCTTTAAATTCCTCCGACTTCAGCTGATTGTCTATATCAACAATCTTATTTCTCTCCTCGCTGATTTTCCGCGCCGTATGACCACGATCGCCCTCTACCTTGGCTTTGATCTCCGCCCTCTTCTCTGGCGTAGATTTGATCCAGTCTTTCTCAAACTCCAAACCAATCAAATCCTTATCAGCCTGTCTCTTATCCCCTTGAGCTTTAGCCAAATTTTCTCTCATCTTCTTACCCCCCTTGAGTCTCTTACCAATGCCTCTTAGGGAAGTAGACTGCTCCCAGGCGTCGCCGGGATTACCAGTCATGGCCAAGATACCGTGTATTCTTCCACCTTCCTCCATAACGCGACCGGCTGCAATCTGGCCTTCGGCGTATCTTTTTTCTCGTATCTCTTTCCTTTTCCCTTGGACTACACCCCACGCCCTTTTCAGATTGAAATCAATTCCCGATTTTTGGTGCAATTTATCAGTCCCATAGCTGGCCAATTCTTTGGTCCCCTTCCAGGCCCCCTTCACGGGCAAAAGAGCGGCCCCTAAACTGGCCCCAACCGCCAGGCTCTTCCCTTTCTGTAGGGCGCTCATTCCCTTCCCGGCCATACTACCGGCTACTCCACCAATTTGCTGCGAGACCATCAGTCCGCCCACCAGCATGCCGATACCAATAAAAAATTTGATAAGTGCGCCCGGCTGGCCGGCCTTGGTTGGTAATTCTCCTTTGCTTTCATTATCATCCAGGCTGTAACCACTGCCGATCGCGCTCAATTCACCGCTGATATTAGCGTCTTTTCCCAGATTCGCGATGTTAGTATCGGCGGTAAGCGCGGCTAGCGACAACCAAATAAAGAAAGCCAGGACCGGACCGACAATCAGGTTCTTGATGAATTCGTCCCACCACTGTGAGGCGTATTTCTGCCCACCCGGCACCGCCGAAAGCAAATAAGCGGCCGGCGACAAGACAACGTATATCCAGATCATCACCAGGCGCATCGCCAGAATCATCGCCATGGTGACAAGAACGACGATTGCCACCAGTAAATAGATGAGTCCAAGAACATAGGCGCCGACAATAGTCCAGAAGTCGGGATCGCCGCCCCCTTCTTCCAGGGTAACTATCTCGGTAATACCGAGCATTTGAGTCATGTTCGCGCCACCGATATCCTTAAAAGCGTTGACGAAAGTTAACATGACCACCTGGGTGACGTCGATCAGAAGCCCACAAATCGTCTTAGAAAAATTGATGAGGACAGCAAACAGTATCAGTTTCGGCAGCCATTTTTTATAGCTATAATCAGGGATATTGAGTATTGTGCCAAAAGCGATGACCATCAGAATCACGACAAAGAACATATTGCAGACGTCACGGACGATCACCCAGCCCAAAATGACCGCTTGGGAATCGATAAAATGCTGATAAGAAGCGATCAGAATCAAGCCCTGGATCACCAGCACTAAAATGAGGCCCAGGGCGCTAATTATTATACTGAGCAAACCGGTCAATATATCCGCTGCCCAGTCGGCTCTGGCACTCGGCGCGAATATAAAACTACCGGCCGCCAAGACCAGGGGCAATATGATCAGGGATAGTTTTTTATTGGCTCGTAATTTCATGCTGTATTTATATTTTCTCGGTTTATTTCCCGGTGATTCCCGAACCGGTTACCCAGGCCCAGGCGAAACTGGCTAAGGAATCTAAGTTATCAAGCGGATTAGCCACAACAGCCAGGATCATCGCGAATATCCCCAAAATACTGATGATTAAAAATAATAGCACCGCATCAACAAAACCTACGCCCATCTTTTCAACGATTCCGGCTCTCCTCTTGGCGGCTTCCAATTTTGGATTATTCGTCTCCTTGGAAGATATGTCGGCCCATTCGTGTCCTAATTTGCAAAAAAATTTATTACCCAACACGACACTCAGGAAGACATGGACGTTAACCCAGATGAAGGTCGCCCCACAACTGTCGATTAGGTTGAACCAGGCTTGGCGCAGTAGACGGCTCATAGCTCTACGGAATGGTGTCGCAGCAGCGGCCATTAACCTTTCTTTTCCGTCGCTTTTTTCCTTAGCGGCTTTCTCTCTTCTTGCAGCGATTACCGCCTCCCGCGGGCTCTGTGCCCTCTCTTCTTCACGCTGTTGGATAAGGGTCTTCTTTCCATCTAATAAAGATTTCTTTCCATCCAACAAAGTTTTTCTGCCGTCCACCAATCTCCGCCGCGATTCAATCAGGCGACCCGCTCGGCCGGCTGCTTCCTCACCAGATTTCGATAGTAGGTGTTCATCAAGGTTCATAGCCGTTTTGCGGGCCTGGACCGGCCCTAGATATTGCTGTCTTTACCATAAATTATATACCAAAGGTCGAGGAAAAGCAAAAACTATAAGGACCGGCCGTAACGGCCAGTCCTTATCGACATCTCAAGATAATTAATACCTCAATCCGGGAAACGTCTCGCCTATATCTCTTTAAAATAATTCCAGTTATCTTGGGCCTTAACTTTTATCGTCTTCAGTCCAGTCTGGTTATAATAATGATAGAAGACGTGCGGACTGTCAGGCGGGGGCAGGTGATCCTGATTAGTGATCGTCTGAGTATAGCCGTCACCCCAATCGATCGTCACGCTCTTAAGTGGCTGCTGCTCAGTATCCACGGTAGTATTGAACTCCAAGCGATAGATTCCTTTCTGCTTAACATCATAAGAGGCGGTCGATCCCAGCTCCAGCTGATTATCATTGAAGAAAAGCTTAAGGTTCTCGACTTTAGGCAATATATAACAATAAGCATCTAGTGGCATCCTCACCCCGTTGAGGCAGGCCGATGGTGCGTCCGCTCTACCACTGGTATAGTTATAATTAATTGAATCATCTTTTGTATAGGTC
>CAZLGE010000032.1:0-7861 GCA_964559375.1 uncultured Gammaproteobacteria bacterium
CTTAATAAGTTTAATAATCCCTTTCGCCGCATCCACGACCACCAAATCACCGTCTTTCAGGGCTTGGGTGGCGATTTTTGTGCCGACGATGCAGGGAATTTTTAATTCTCGGGAAACGATGGCGGCATGGCAGGTAATTCCGCCATCATCGGTGATAATAGCGGACGCTTTTTTCATCGCCGGGACCAGTGAGGGGAAAGTCGTATGAGCGACCATGATATCACCGGCCTTCATCTGCCCCATTTCTTCAGGCAGATTGATTATTTTTACCCGGCCCTTAGCCTTACCCGGGCAGGCGACCGTTCCGACCAGTTCGGAAGCTTTTTTGACAGCTTTTTTTTCAATATGCAGACAGCCCAAGAATTTTTTAGCCGCCAAACCGGTGTAAATGACGCCCTTTTCATCTTTCTGATAATAAACACTAAATTTCCGCCGGGCGTTTAGAATATCCGCGGAAAAATAGCCGCGGCGCAAAGCGGCAGGCACTTCCCAGTGCGCCAGCGCCCTAACCTGGCCTAGTGATAAATGCAGGCGCAGGCTGATTTCTCTTAATATCTTATCCAAAACATACATGCCGAAGAAAATGGCGTCCTTGCGATAAGCTTTAAGATAGATAATGTCCGAAGCAATCTGAAACAATTTCCGATCGGCCGGATTTATTTTCAAATCTTTAAAAATTTTGGATTTTTCTGTTTGCACGCGCCGAGTGTATCCCTCTAATTCTTTAATTTTTTCCGTTGGTTTTATCTTTTCTCTTATCCAACCAGACCAAAGTGCTAGATAATAATCTAACTCATAAGCGGGACCGATATAAGTAAACGGCTGCCAACGCCATTTCCTAAAATGAGATAAAATCTTATTTTTTAATGGCGGCGACAATTTATTAATATCAGCTTCGATTTTAGCGATGTTTTTTTAGCTGAATATCGCTCGCGCCTTTTCATTATTGATAATGGCTTGGATCAGGCGCCAGGCGGCCAGCTCTTCCTTCAGCGCCGGGCTGGGCTTAATCGGCGTAGTTAAAACGCTGAAGGCATCGGCTAATTTATAATCGCTTCCGAACGTTAGTTGTTCGGTTTTTTTTAACAATAGTTTGGAAAAATCTTCATCGTCGGAATCCACAAACCAGGTTGTAGAAATTGCCCAGCCGTGATGGATCATCTGATGATGAATGATTTTTTGATAATTCTTTATTAACTCAACCGTCCTGAGGTTTTTAAAATTAATCTTTAACAGCGCCGCGGAACATTTAAAATAATCAGCGACCCGATGAGCGGTTTCCTGATGCATATTGTCAATCAGCTCCGGCTTAGCCTGGATAATTCCGATAGTGTGATCTATGAATTTTCTCAACTGATTAATGGGAAAATAAGTGGCAATGTTATTATCGTCCTGTTGTACCCAAACCGATTCGTGCAAAATATTCTTGAAATAAGGCGGCTGATAATAAACCATGTCAAAACCGGCAGGCGTGAGGAATTGATAATTACCCTGACGGACAGAAAAATTTTTCCGCCAAATTTTTTGTTTTTTATTAGTCATATTTTTAATCTTTATTCCGGTAATAACTGGATTTATATTTTTTTGGATGATAGGGCTTCATTCTTTTTATCTTACAAAAAAGGCGAAATTTAGCAGAATAATTTCTCCGCTTCCTATATATAAGCCAATATGAACGCTTATATTTTATATCAATATAATACCATTTTATTCCAAAACGATAAAACTTCCCATTAAAAAATAAGCTATTATTAGCTTATTTTTGTTAATGCGGAGAGGGTGGGACGTTTTGGAACGATAATAACTAGATATGTTAATTAAATTGAGTAATATTACAATTATTGCTAGAAAATCAGGACTTATATATAATTATAGCATAGATAATAAATAAACTATTATTATGCTATATATACGTAATAGATATAAAATACGGACAGATTTTTTGGTGGTAGTCGGCATGATCTTGCTGTTTATTCCTATTATCGTCTTCTTCCAAGTGCGATTTTTGACATCTACCCTGCTATTTTTTGCTATTCCGGCATTTTATCTAATTATTCGTAAACCGAAACAAATACAAAGACTAATAGCGGCCCTGTTGGCAGGAATGATAGTATCTTTTATCGTAGACTTACTGGCAGAATATAATAATGCCTGGTCATGGGCGCCAATTGGGCAATTAGTTTTTCCCAACAAAATATTTGGTTTAATTCCGATTGATGTACTTATTTGGTATTTTTTTTGGATTTTATTCACTATAGTCTACTACGAACACTTCTTCGAAGTTAAAAGATTAGAATCGGAAAAAATTTCTCCTAAATTTAAAAAGGCCGTCATATTCTTCTCATCGGTCTTGATTGTTATAGTGACTCTATTCTATTTGTCACCAGAACTTTTACAATTTAGGTACATGTATTTATACATTGGCCTACTTGGTGGAGTGCCTTTTTTTTACTTAATATATAAAAAACCACGTTTAGTCGAAAAGTTGCTAAAAGCTGGCCTATTCAACATATTCTTATTTCTTAGTTTTGAACTTACCGCCTTGAAATTAGATCAATGGCGTTTCCCCGGTAATTATATCGGTCAGGTTCAACTTTTTGGTTTAATATTCCCGCTCGAAGAGTTTATTTTTTGGATTGTTCTAGGCACGCCTATTATTCTCTCTTATTACGAGTTATTTATTGACGATGGAGAATAAAAAATAACATATTCTTTAGCTTTATAAAAATAACCCAGCGAATGCCGGGCTATTTTTTGATTCGCGGAGAGGGAGGGATTCGAACCCTCGATACCCTTTCGGGCATACCGGTTTTCGAGACCAGCGCACTAAGCCAGCTATGCGACCTCTCCAGCTATAAACTTGTTGAACTTGTTTAGATGTTTAGGGTTGTGGGAACTTATATCAACCATTTTTTCGGTCTATTTTTTTCATTAGTGCGTGAATATTATGACTCCGAAAGCGGCAAAAAGTAGGATAAACAGACAGAGCCCGGTATAAAAGAATAGCCGTACCGCTTCTTTTTTGTTACCGTCCAGGTAAAGCATGACCGGTTTACCGAGAATGAGAGTTCCGGTTACTAAGGCTGAGAAGACAAAGAGGAGGAGGAAGGCGAGCGGACCAATCACCCCGTCTATTTTACCGAATATCTTGTCTCCGTTTGTCATGAGCCAGGCTACCAGGCCGGTGTACAAGGCGACGCCGAGCGCCTGCAGGACGGCGCGGGCGATCAGTTGTTTGTTTTTCATATTTTAATTTTTCTATCTCTTCGGGCGTGAGGTATATCCACCGTCCTTCCGGCAGATCTCCCAGTTCCAGACCGGCCAGGTTAAAACGCCTGATGTCCAGGACGTTTATATCAAGCGCCCTAAACATCCGTCTGATCTGCCGCTTCTTTCCTTCGCTTAAGGTTATTATAAAAACCGCTTTTTGTAAATATTCGCCGTCTGTTCGTCTGGAGAGAGGTTTTATATCTTTAAGTGAGGCTCGCTTGGCCCGGCCTAGGCCGTCACCTTCGCCCAGTTCCACGCCTTTTACTAGCTGACCAGCCAGGCTGCCTGGATTTTTCAGTGGGCCGGTCACTTTTACCTCATAGACCTTCTCGTGTTCGAAGCGTGGGTGGGCCAGAAGCTGAGTGAGTTCGCCATCGTTAGTCAGGAGGACTAGACCGCGGCTATCTTTATCTAGACGGCCGACGGCAAATAGTCGCTCGGGCAGGCGGACTAGATCAAATATGTTGTTTTCTCCGGGGAAGCGCCGGTTAGTGCAGGTAAAGCCTGGCGGCTTGTTCAGTTTGATGTATATCTTCTTAGCGGCGGCTGAGATGGGTACACCCTTCACGGTAATTTTATCGACGGTGGGGTCAGCCATATCGCCGGGCACAGCCGTTTGTCCGTTAACCTTTACCTTACCCGCCTCGACAAGTTTTTCGGCTTGCCGGCGAGACGAGTAACCACTGGAAGCGATGATCTTTTGCAGGATTATTTTCATTGTTTTGTGAGGGCAGCTGTTTGTCGAGAGCCGCTTGTTAAATTTAAGATGGCGACAAGAGCGAGCACGATCCAGAACATAGCAGCCAGATCGTTCTTAAAGTATGGCACGTCTACCAGTCCGTGGACGACTATAGCGGCGAGCGCGGCGCCGAGTCCGGCCGCTAAGTATTTTTCTTTTTGATTTGAGGCGCGGCGCGCCAGTCGCCACAATATGACGGCTGTCTTTACAATCAACCAAAGGAACAAGAGCAGACCAGCCAGCCCTAGTTCGCTCCAGAAGTTTAAGAAAATGTTATGGGGATAGAGGTAGATCTCGACGGGCTGCCAATATATTTCCCTGAGTGTCGGGTTGGCCCAGACGACAGCATCAAAATTAGGGCGATCGTCAAAGTTGAAAAAGATGCCCTCTTGGTGGTAAGGACCGATGGACTCCTGGTAATTATCGAGGCCGGCGCCGGTCAGGATCCGCCCGTTTTGTAGCATCGTTATGGTTTCTCGCCACTGTTGCTGGCGGATTTCACCGGAAAGGTCGCGGAGTAGAATTTTATCTATCAGGGGATCGGAGGCTGGTTGGAAAAAGAAGAGGCCGGCGGCGGCTAGGACTGTAACGACTAACACCGCTACTCTGGCGCGGCGATCGGTCAGCCCCGCTAAGACAACCAGACCGACGGCCACAGCGACGATTGCTCCGTCCGAATGGGCAAAATAGATTGCTAGCCAGGAAGCAAGGATTGTTCCTGCCAGCATGGTTTTAAGGGCTGCCGCCCGCTCTTTATGGATTGAGATTAGCCAGCCGGTCAATATTAGAGATAGGGGAGCGAGATACAGACCGACGGCATTAGGGTAACCAAAGAAGGAAACAACACGGCGCGTTTCAGTGGCGGCCCAGAAAGGATTAGCGATGAATTGTCCGCTGATCTTTTGATAGATAGCAAAGAGGGAAACGGCAGCGACGGAGAGGGCAAAAGCGCCGATGATCTGACCCAGCCCTGTTCTATTTTTAAAAGTGTTTAGGAGGACGATGAAGAGCAGGACGGGCTCGAAGAAATAAGCTTTCCAGATTCCCAGCGCCCCGGGTGTGAAGCCGGCAATCCCAGCGGCGATGAAAGAGATTACGACCAGCAAGATCATTTCCCAGGAATAAGGATAATTGATTCGGCCGCCGGGGCGGTGCAGACTGCCTTGGAAAAATTTACGGTTGACCGGCAGAAAATATTTTATGAACCAGACGGTCGCCGCCATCAATATCATGGCCTCAAGCAGAGTGAAAGGCAGACCGGCGACCTCGAAGCGGATGAGATAAGTGGGCAGGGCGACAATTAGGAGCAATAAAGCGCGATCCAAGCGCCACCAGGCGAGGAGAAAAAAGGCGATGAGATAAAGCGTGATTCCGATATACATAGTATTAATGCCTTATCATTATATCATTTATACCCGGGAGGCAAAAACAGGCCGGTCTGTGGCCTGTTTTTGTCTTCTTCGTTTGTATTCGATGGTTAGCTGGCTCGTTCCACGTATTCGCCCGTTTCGGTATTGATTCTGATCATGTCGCCTTCGTTTATAAATAGAGGAACGCTAATCTGGGCGCCGGTTTCGATTTCTACTTGTTTGTTGACATTACCGGCGGAGTTGCCCTTAACGCTAGGCGGGGCGCTCACTACTTTAAAATCCATCTTGATTGGTAGACTGACGGACACCGGCCGCCCCTCGAAGTATAGGACATCGACATCGACTCCTTCCTTTAGAAATTTAGCGGACTCGCCGATTTCCTCAAGTGGGAGACTGAATTGTTCGTAGTTGGCGTTATCCATGAAGTTGGCTTCATCCTTATCCTTATACATGAAGTTGGCCTTCTTGGTTTCAGTCTCGGCCTCTTCGGCTTTCTCCGCGCCTTGGTAAGTCCTCTCCAGAATGTTGCCGTTTATCAGGTTGCGGCATTTTATCTTCAGGACCGCGCCGCCGCGGCCCATCTTGTGGTGATCGGTCTTGATGATTATGTAGGGGTCGCCGTTTAACTTGATGACACGACCCATCTTGATCTCGTTGAAATTCAGCATAAGACGATTATTTGTGCGTAGCGGACAGGAGTGACATGACCCGGGCGCGCTTGATTGCGGTCGAGAGCTTCCGCTGATGCCAGGCGCAGACGCCGGTGCGGGCGCCAGGCAGGATTTTCATGTAGAAATTGACGAATTTGCGCAGTGTCCGGGTGTCCTTATAATCGACCTCCAGATTGTTGACACAAAAATGGCATTCTTTAACTTTCTTAGTGGGCATATTTTTATTTAGGTTGCGGGGCAACTAGATAATTAAAAAGGGATGTTTTCAACGCGAATTTCCTCGTCTCCGGTCGGTTCTTCTGGAACCTCGATTACCGGTTCGCTGGTCGCCGCCCGGTTAGCAGGCGCGCCGCCGTCTACGGGGGGGCCGCTGCGGCCGTCGAGCATGATCATGTTTTCTGCAATAATCTCGGTACGATAGCGTTTAATACCATCGTTACCGGTCCAGTCGGTTGTCTGTAGGCGTCCTTCGATATAGACTTTAGAGCCTTTGTGCAGGTATTTAGCGCAGATGTCGGCCAGCTTACGCCAGGCGATAATGTTGTGAAATTCCGTCTTTTTTTGCTGCTGTCCACTCTGGTCGGTCCAGACCAGATTGGTCGCCACCGAGAAAGAGACGACACTCTGGCCGGAGGGGGTGTTACGCAACTCTGGATCACGGGTGAGATTCCCAATGATCATGGCTTTATTTAAATTCATATTTTTGTCGGAGGCCGGTTCCGGATAGGAAGACGGCCGCCTTGATGAATTAGATTAAGTCCTCGGCGTTGATGATGTCTTCGAGCTTCTCGTCCAAATCTTTCAGTTCGGCCCGGCGATCTTTTGTTTTCTTCTCGACCGGAGAAGCTTCTTTTTTTTGCACTTCTGCTTTTTTCTCTTCCGCCTTCTTTTCTTCGATGGCTTTTTTAGAATCGATCTTTGCCCGGATGGCTTCGGCTTGGGCGATTTCCATCGCCGTTTTTTGCTGCTTGATCACGATTTGGTGGCGCAGCACGTCAGCCGAGAGGCGCAGGCTGGAATCGACTTTAGCCAGATTTGACCCTTCCAGATCAAATTCGAACAAGCCGTAATAGCCAAAGGCATTATGCTTGATCTCGTAAGCGAGACGCTTCTTGCCCCAGTATTCGCGATGAGTGATTTGGCCGCCGCTATCAGCGAGCAGCTTCTCAGTGCGCTCATAGACGATTTTTGCTTCCTCATCCGTGAACTTATTCGGGATGATGAACAAGATCTCGTAATGATTAACCCCGGCTTTCTTCGTTTTTGACATAGTGATTGTAGCAGACGGCGCCTGAAGATCATTTAAATCATTCCTAAATGAGCTCCTTGTCCGTCTCCCGTTACTCTTATTAAATAGTCTTTATTAAAAAAATCCAAGTATTCCTAAGACTTGGGTCTGAAGAATACCTTTAATCGCCGCCTTTAACGGTGATTATTCCTGATCGGCCGGGCCGTCGGAATGTGGAAAAGATATTGATTATTCTTTTGTAGCTCAAATCTAGCACGGATATCCGAAAAAAGCAAGGCTGAGCTGGCGGCGGCAATAAAAAAGCGTCTCGAAGGCAGACGCTTTTTGATATCATTATTATCTCTCAAATTTAGGAGGTAAGGGTAGATATCCAGTATATGATCGCCGCTAGAAGCAATATGGCGCCCAATACTATTAACCCGGATTTGTTATTACGCTGTGTCATTGTTACTTCTCCGATTATTTAAGGTACTTGATTAAAGCCAAGCCTATTTTTTGATATTTATGTGGCTAGGTTAATATTATATTAAAGGATAATTAGTGAATCATGTCAAGAAGGAAG
>CAZLGE010000033.1:0-7721 GCA_964559375.1 uncultured Gammaproteobacteria bacterium
TTGCATGCCTTAGACACGCCGCCAGCGTTCATCCTGAGCCAGGATCAAACTCTCTGTTAAAGATAATTGATTGACTCTATGAAAACTTGCGTTTTCTTGTGTATGACCGTTTTTAGAAAACGGACAAAAAATATTCACGAATCGATGCCGATTAGCATCAAAACTTAACCATCACCATGATTGTGCTTATTAAGTTATTAAGGTCCGAAACAGACAGAAAAAAACAGAGATATCAAAACATATCTTGTTTTATCCAACTATTCTGTTTTATTTTTAATATGCTTATTTTACATCAGACAGCCGTGGCTGTCAAGGGGAGGACGTGGACTAAAATGTGGACAATGTAGACCTGGCCATTTTTTGACTTTTCCCTATTTTTCCGCTATAAATAATAGGCAGTTGATTATATAAGTAAGCTAAAGTAATGCGCATCAAATTTCATCGCACCGAACGCAAAGAAGTCCCGATTTTCAAGGCCAATGCCCAAATCAAGGCCCTTGAAGTATTTTTGATTGATGAAAATAATGATCCGATCGGCAAATTGTCTACCGAAGAAGCGCTGCGGCAGGCGGAGGAGGCTGGTTTGGACTTGGTTGAAGTTAATCCGAAGGCCGTACCGCCAGTAGTCAAGATAGTCAATCTGGGTCAGCTTAAATACGAGCGTGAAAAGCAGGCTCACAAACAGAAGATGCACCAGAAGAAGACTGAGACAAAGAATATCCGTCTGTCTTTTCGGATAAGTGAACATGATTTAGGCCTTCGCGTCTCTAGCGCGGAAAAATTTCTCGCTAAGGATAATAAAGTCAAGGTTGAGTTGATCTTGCGCGGTCGTGAACGGCAGTATCCGCAGAAGGCGGCTGAGCTCGTGAACAAGTTTACTGCCCGTCTGAAAAGCAATCAGGATCTAAATATCGAGGCCGAACAGCCCTTGACAAATCAGGGCGGAAGGTTTACCATTATATTGATCAATAAAAAGCCATAAGCCAAGTCTTAAGCTTTAAATCAGGTCTAAACCTGTTTTTTTAATCGGGAGAATATGCCTAAAATGAAGAGCCATCGCGCGACGGTTAAGCGTTTTAAGAAGACTGCTACCGGCAAGCTTGTCCAGCGGAAAGCTGGTCAGGATCATTTCAATTCTCGTGAATCCGGGAAAACTACTCGTTCGAAGCGCCGTGATATCGCGACGACGGGTACCCTGGAGAAAACGATCAAGATCCTCACCCCTTATAACTAAAATAATCATTTAATATGCCGAGAGTAAAACGCGGTACTACCCATGTTAAGAAGCGGCGGAAACTGCTGAAGGATGTAAAGGGTTTTAAATGGGGCCGCAAGAAGCTGATTAAGTTGGCTAAGACTGCCCGGACTAAAGCCGGAGCGCATTCTTATGTCGATCGTCGCAAGAAGAAGAGGACGACTCGCGGTTTATGGCAGATCAAGATTAATGCCTTTGTACGCGAACATGACCTCTCCTACTCCCGCTTTATTGGTATTCTAAAAGCCAATAAAGTCGAAGTCGACCGGAAGATTCTGGCAGATATGGCGGTAAACAACAAGACGGAGCTAGCGGCCCTGATCGCTAAACTGCAAAAATAATATGTTATTCTGGATAAAAGTCGCTCAGGTAGTTGTGGCCTTATTGCTCATGCTGGCCATCCTCCTACAGAATCGCGGCGCCGGGCTCGGAGGGGTTTTCGGCGGGACCGGAGGCGTCTATCTGACAAAGCGTGGTTTGGAAAAGAAACTTTTTATCGCGACCGTCGTCTTGGCCACGATTTTCTTGCTTCTCTCTTTCGGGGTTTTTCTTATCTAAGACTTCCCTGTTATAAATAATTGTCGTTTCCCGTGGAACTCCTTAAATCTTCAATAAAATCCTGGTGGCAAAAGACTAGAGCTTTCGCTCTGTCATTTTTACGCTTGATCAGGAAGAAGCCTCTTGATCAGGAAGAGATCGATAAGAAACTGGTTTATTCATTGTCGACCCGTAAGGTGCCTAGTCGCGAACAGTTGCGACATTTAAAAAAATTTCTTAACCCACGCGAATTTTTTATCGTCAAGCTCTGCGCCCTCGTTGTTTTGGTCGGCGCTATTTATTTCGGTTTAATTTTTGTCCGAAATCATATTGAATCATCGCCGGCGGCCGGCGGAACTTATAGCGAGGGTTTGATTGGTTATCCCCGGAGCGTTAATCCTCTTTATGCCCTGAGCCGCGATGTCGACGCCGATTTGAGCCGCCTTGTATATTCAAGTCTCTTTCAACATGATGAGGCGGGACGCCTTGCCCCTGATCTAGCAGAAAGCCTGGAGATTTCTTCTGATCATAAGGAATATCTGATCCGGATAAAAGACGGTGTTCGTTTCCATAATGGCGAGCGCCTGACGGTTGATGATATCATCTTTACCGTGGAAACCATCCAGAATCCAGACTTCCACTCACCTCTGCGCAGCTCCCTATCGTTGGCGGTGGTCGAGAAGGTGGATGATTTGACGGTCAAATTCAAGTTGAATGAGCCCTTTTCGCCCTTTTTAGATTTTTTGACTTTTGGAATAATGCCCAAGAGGCTTTGGGAGAGTGTCACCCCTGACGGTGCCCTGCTTTCAGACTTGAATCTGAAGCCGATCGGTTCGGGTCCTTATCGTTTCAAATCTCTGGTCCGCAGTTCGGCCGGAGATATGAAAGAGTATAGCCTTGAGGCGAATCGCGATTATTATGGCGAAGTGCCTTATTTGACGAATTTTAATTTTAAGTTTTATCCCAATTACGAGGAAGCGATAAAGGCGCTTAATGCCAAGCAGGTATTAGGGATTAGTTATCTGCCGTTTGGTTGGCGGAGCGAGTTACTTGCTCAAAATTCCTTGAATTTTTTGGAGATGTCTCAACCGCGCCTCGTTTCCCTCTTTTTTAATCAAGCGAAGAACACCGCTCTCGCCAGTAAAGATAATCGGGTCGCTCTGGCTGCGGCAATTAACAAAGAAGAGCTGATTGCTAACGTATTTGGCGGTCTTTACCAGCCGGCGGACAGCCCGATCCTCCCCAGCAGCTGGGCTTATAGCGAGGTGATTACTCGGTATGGGTATGATCCGGAGTCAGCGCGTGGAAAATTATCGGTCGGACCATTTACTGCAGTTTTGACTGTTGTTGATACTGGGCTTAACACTGTAGTGGCAGCAGAGATCCAGCGCTATCTAGAGGAGGCCGGCGCCCGAATAACTATCAAGGTGATTTCCGGAGAGCAAGCTGCGGATATTATCAAGAACCGTGATTTTGAGATGTTGCTTTACGGTCAGTCTCTGGGAGGCGATCCGGATGTCTATGCCTTCTGGCACTCCTCTCAAGCCGGCGCATCTGGTCTCAATTTATCCAATTACAGCAGTGCTGAGGCAGACAAGATGCTAGTTGGCGCGCGTGCGACCACCAATGAAGCGGAACGTTTGGCGCGGTATCAAAAATTTCAAGAGATAGTGACTGCTGATCTCCCCGCCATATTCTTATTCTCTCCGACATATACCTATGTTCAGGGCAATAAGCTGCAAGGCGTTTCCACTCACTCCCTTATTCGCCCCGCCGACCGTTTTAGTGGCGTTTCTCACTGGTATCTGAAAACCGACCGGCGGCTGTCTTGGTAAGCTTTTGCTTCCCTGCCTAGTGCCGGTCCTTACTCTATATTAATTAGGGGATTATTCCCCAGCTCATCGGCCATGAAGTGCTAAGGTTTCCTGCAAGAGACTTTCTGCTCCATGTGCCTTAAAAAACCGTGTATGTTTAACACACCAACTCTCGCCGGGAGAGCAAAAAACCGCCGCTCTGCTGATTTTTCGGCCGAGCTCGGTTCTCTTGCCAAGCCGGCTTATTCCGGCCGTCGACATCGCTCGCGGCCGCAAGTTGCGGCCGTTAAGCCTAAGACCGGCCGCCAAGAATCCAACCTCAAGATCTATCCGCTCGGCGGGCAGGAAGAGGTGGGACGAAACTGTACCGTATTCGAGTATGATGATGATATTATCATCCTGGATATGGGCCTCCAGTTCTCCGACGAGGATATGCCGGGCATCGATTACATCATTCCTAATGTTTCTTCGCTTCGCGGCAAGGAAAGGAATATCCGCGGCGTGATCTTTAGCCACGGTCATCTTGACCACATCGGTGCCGCGCCTATCCTATTAGAGCAGCTCGGCAATCCGCCCATTATCGGTCGCAAGTTAACCCTAGCTATGGTTAAACACCGCCAAGAAGATTATAAGAAAGGCACGACCAAGCACCTGAAGACCATTACGATCAATTCACTTGACCAAAAGATCAGTTTGGGCAAATTCAATATTAGTTTTTTCCAGGTAGAACATTCAATCATCGATGCTGTTGGCGTGATAATTTCTACGCCGCACGGCACCGTCATCCATCCGGGCGACTGGCTCATGGAAGACGACCCGATGGCCGGGCCGGCGCTTGATTACACTCATCTGTCGAAATTACCGGCGCCGCGCATCTTGATGCTCGAGAGTCTTGGCGTTGCTTATCTTAAGGAGCGGACGCCGGTTCGAACGACGCTAAATAATTTAGAAAAGATCATCTCGGAAGCCCGCAGTCGTGTTATTATCGGCACGTTTGCTTCGCAGCTGGAACGCATCACTTACCTGCTCGCTTACTGTGAGAAGATCGGGAAAAAGGTGGCGCTTGACGGCTACAGCATGAAGATGAATGTCCGTATTGCCCAGGAATTAGGTTATATCCCTCCGCACAAGAACACCCTGATCGGCGTTGAAAGCCTTAGCAAGTACCCTGAGGATAAAGTTGTTTTGATCTGTACCGGTGCTCAAGGTGAGCCTAATGCTGTTTTTTCGCGCATCGTGAATAATAATCACCGCCATGTCAGTATTAAAAAATCCGATACGGTAATTTTTTCTTCCTCGGTGATACCCGGTAACGAGCGTTCCGTCCAGAAAGTAAAGGATCTGATTTATCGTCTCAGCGATAATGTCATCCACTCCAGCATCATGGATGTCCACTCCGGTGGCCATGCTAACGTTGAAGATATTAAGAAGATTCTGAAACAGATCAAGCCGGATTACTTCCTGCCCGTTTACGCCAATCATTATATGCTGGTCGAAGCTAAGAAGTTGGCGCTGCGCGAGGGATTTCGCGATGATCAGGTTTTTGTGCTTGATAACGGGAATATCATTAAATTCCAAAGGGGTGGCAAGCCGCAGGTCCTGAAGGAGAAAGTTAACACCGACTATGTCATGGTGGACGGTCTAGGCATCGGCGACGTTTCCGAGATTGTCCTTAGAGACCGTCGTATGATGTCTGAAGACGGTATGATCGTGATTATCGCCACTATCGATTCCAAGACTGGGGGGATTATTGGTAACCCTGATTTGATTTCACGCGGCTTCGTCCATATGAAGGAGAACCGTGATCTGATTGAGAAGACGCGGCTCAGAGTCAAGAAGATCGTCAAAGACAAGAACCCAATGACGCCGGCCGATGACGATTACCTGAAGAATAAGATCCGTAACGATATCGGACAATTCTTATTTCAAGTTACAGAACGTCGGCCCATGGTTTTGCCGGTCATTATCAAGGTCTAATAGTATTATTCAATATTATATAAAAAAAGAGCTGATTTAATCAGCTCTTTTCTTGTGGATAAGTTGTTTACAGAAGGTGTGTATAAAGGTATTGACAAGTATATCCCCTTGTGATATAGTAACAAGTCGATTAAAAAACAAAAGGGCCAAATGAAAAGGCCGCTTTAAACGGGTCAGGCACGACAAGCATGGGGATTTTCTTGCTAGGGTTTTTCCGGCTTCACGCTCGAAAGTGCCTAGAAGAAATTCTCTTGCCTACCCGTTTAAGTCGGTCTTTTTTATTGGTCAATATCTTCAGTTATTTTCTCGCGAGGGTTATTCAAAGGCGCGATCTTTGCCCACGATCACATTAACACGGTCGCGGACGACACCAATCTCGACCGGCGTCTTTATCTCGACAACATCATCAACAAGCAGATTATCAGCGGGATTCGTGATGATGAATTTTTCCGCTGTCAGATGGGTGTCATCGCCGCTTTTCGTTCGCACATAGATGTCTAAACGTCCGTCATGAGGATTTGATTGTCTGTAACCCTTCCCTCCCGAGAGAAGATTGATGATTCGGACTTCGCCGCGAGCCGTCGCTTCCAGTGAGTAATCGTCAATGTTTATGATTGTGCCCGGGCCGGAAATAGTCGCGTGGTTGAGAAAGTAATGTTTATTGGCCAGGCCGAGATCGATCTTTTCTATTCGGCGGGCAAGCAGTATATTACAAGCTTCTTCCGGATCTTTGATCCCGAATGAAGCAGCAATCGAATTATCGTCGCCGATGGGAATGATGCCCAGAAGCGTCTTTTTTTGGAAGTCACCGAAGACATCGGTATCGATGATGGCCCCAATTATCTTGTTGACGGTTTGATTATTACCAACGGCAATGATGGTTTTTGCGCCTAATTTTATTTCATTCTGGATTGTCCCCTTAATGTTCTTAATGGCCCCAAGACGGATTATTTTGCCGTTTAATCCCAAATCTGTCAGCCGTATTTCTAAACGGTTGATAATGCGATTATACTTCCCTTTATTCAGATAGTCATCGTAAATGTAAACGTGCATAAGGGTTTTTGCAGATGATTATCAATCCTCAGACCGCAAGTTCTTTAGCATTCTCTTTCAGAGCGCGTTCCTCGCGAATTTTGTCAGACCGCTTGTGTTCCTCGCTGAGAAGAAGGAGTTGACCATTGATCGTGGCCCCCTTTTCAATGGATATTTCACCGTATTGCAGGTCGCCGTATATTTTTGCTGTCCGGCCGATAGCTAGGTAGTTTTTGGCTTTAATATTGCCCCGGACTTCCCCGTTTACGATGGCATCCTTAGCTTCGATATTGGCGATTACTTTCGCCTGATCGCCAACAAAAAGATTGGCGCCAGTCTTGAGAGATCCTTCAACGGAGCCCTCAATGACGATATTTCCTTGTCCCTGGAAGTTACCCTTAACTTTGATCGAGGCACCGATGATGGTTTCGGCATCCTTAAATTTTTCCAGCCCACTTTCTTTGTTGAACATATTGTTTATTATTACGTGGATATGCCTTTATCTTAGTCTAAGCAGGCCATTATGTCAAAATGGCGTTTAAGAAAAAGGCCGTTTTTTTTCTAATATAGTAAGGTGTTATAGGGTTTGCCCAGAGATTAGCTCAGTGGGAATTGTAATATTAATATAATTAATATAAAATTGAGCTAAGTTTCCCCATTCGGGCTGAGCCGGATCGGATAAAAGAGTCCCCGTAGTTCAACGGATAGAACGAGAATCTCCTAAGTTCTAGATCCAGGTCCAATTCCTGGCGGGGACACAACTATTTTGTTTATTTGTCAATATATTGACAAATACTCAGTAACTTGTTAAATATTAGCTCTTGACATATATTTATAGTCTTGTATCATTGAAGTAGGTTTTTTGCTTTATTTTTGGGTTAAAATTTTGTTCCTTGAGGAACATTAGTTCTCATATCCGCAGGATGTGAGCAAAGAATTGTCGCTTTAGTACCCATCATGCATAAGGCTACGGGCTATCCACTCAATAAGTATATTTCTAGGCTTCCGGAATCAAATTGATTAGTCCGTGTTCAAAGTTGAAAACATTTAAGGGCCATTAGCTCAGTTGGCTAGAGCGCTTCCATGGCATGGAAGAGGTCAAGGGT
>CAZLGE010000034.1:0-7564 GCA_964559375.1 uncultured Gammaproteobacteria bacterium
TCATTTGACCCTTTCAATTTTCTTCGGAAAAACGAAAGGGTCTTTTTATTTTTAGCACCGCGTGATATACGAAAAAAATCGCTGCGGCCGGATTCAAGCTCCTAGAGATTAACGGCCGGAGGCAGATTTCCGAGCAAGATGTCGGGTCCTGCCCGCCAATTTTCTTCTTCTGTCAGAAGATGAAAAGGACGATTGACTAATCTCACAATAACTGATAGTGTAATATTGTTTAATAGACAGACAGGCTAGGGATATTTAAATATTCCTTTTATTTTAAAGGGATACTGCTGCTCCTGACGCCTCTCGACCGACCGTCTGAGCCGTCTCGAACCCCCGTCAGGTAAGAGATTGCCCAGGTGGCCAATATAAAATTATAACCCAATCAAACTATGGCTAGGTATTTAGGACCAAAAGTTAAGATGCGCCAGAAATTTGGTCTGGCCGCTGCCGGAGAGACCCATCGCCGACAAAATCTACGCCCACGGAAAAAATCCGATTATGGCGAACGGCTGCTCCAGAAGCAGAAGCTTAAGTTTATCTATGGCATCATGGAGCGCCAGATGCAACGTTACGCCCGTGAAGCTTTCAAGAGTACCGGTGAAGCGCCGGTCGTCCTCTTGCAACGTTTGGAAACACGCTTGGATAATATCGTCTACCGTCTGGGCCTGGGACGGACTCGCGAACAGGCTCGCCAGCTCGTCACCCACGGCCACGTTTTAGTCGATGATAAGAAACTAGATATTCCTTCTTATCAGGTGCTACCCGGACAGGCCATCAGCTTCCGGCCGAAGACCGCCAAAAAGCCCCGTATCAGCGAAGAGATCAAAAACAACCGCCAAGCCGGCGTGGCCCTGGGCCACCTGCAGCTCGAACCGATGGGCGGGCGCCTCCTACATCTTCCTAAACCAACCGATCTTCCGCAAGATGTCGATATCGCCCAAGTCCTGGAGTTCTATCACAGCATCATCTAAAATTTCCAAAAACGGCCGCAACAAAATCGCCCTCAGGGCGATTTTTTGCTATAATTTAACCATGAATAAGAGAGTCTTCATCGTCCACGGCTGGGACGGCTACCCGGATGAGGGCTGGTTTCCCTGGCTCAAAAAAAGCCTGGAACAAGCCGGCTTTAAGGTTTTTGTTCCGCAGCTCCCCGAAGCCGCCAACCCGCGGATCAATAACTGGGTTCCCGCTCTGGCCGAAACCATAAAAGAAGCGGATGAACAGACATATTTTGTCGGCCATAGCTTAGGCTGTTCGACGATTGCCCGCTACTTAGAATCCCTACCGGACGGTAAACGGGTCGGCGGCGCCGTTTTTGCCGCTGGATTCTTCAAGCGCCTAACCGGTCTGGAGGACGCCCCCGATGTTCGAGAGACCGTCCGTCACTGGTTGGAAACACCAATCGACTTTAAAAAAGTCAAAAGCCATCTGCCTAGGAGCATGGCCATTTTTTCCGACACCGATCCTTATATACCGCTTGATAACCAGGAAGACTTTCGCGATAAGCTCGGTTCAGAGATAATCGTTGTCCGTGACCAAGGCCATTTCAGCGGCGGCCGCGACGGAACGCGAAAATTGCCGGTTGTCCTGGAAAAAATGCTAAATTTATAAGTTATCCCTCTAATGTCGAACTTCTGGCAAAAACTTCCCCGACCAATCTTGGCCTTGGCTCCGATGGCCGGCGTAACAGATCTGCCTTTTCGCCTACTCTGCCATAAACATGGCGCCGACGTGGTCTATACTGAACTCACGATGGTTCAGGGTCTGGCGCGACATAACAAAAAAACTCTGGAACTGGCCGCCATCTCAGATAAAGAGCAGCCCGTCGTAATCCAGCTGGGCGGCAATGATCCGGAACAGTTCTATAAAGCGGCCAAGATAGTAAAAGAGCTGGGCCCGGCCGGAATAGATATCAACTTCGGTTGTCCGGCCAAAAAAATCGCCGGCCAGGGTAGCGGTGTCGCTCTCCTGCGCGATCTAGAACGATCTTATCAGATTATCCAGGCGACTATCGAGGGGGGCGGGCTACCGGTTTCAATCAAAACTCGAACACAGATTAAATCATCAGATAAATCAACTACTAATACGAGCCTGGCTCTTCTGGAAAAAATCCACGACTTGCCGGTTGCTTGTGTCATGATACACGGACGATCCTTCGAGGCTCCCTGGATTGAAGAAGTCGACTACGACTACATAAAAAAAGTGAAAGAAGTTTTTCCGGGCGTGGTCTTGGCTAATGGCGGCATTTATACACCAGAGAAAGCCAAAGAAGTCCTGGAAATTACGAACGCCGACGGCCTCGGTATCGGCCATGGCGTTTACGGATGTCCTTGGATATTTAATCAGATCAAAGAATATTTGACGATTGGGCAATACAAAAAATGGAGCTGGCCGGAGAGAAGGTCTGTGGCGATAGATCACGCGGAGCTGACCTTCCGCCTCAAAGGGCCGCAGGGGCTAGTGGAATTTAGGAAACAACTACTGTCATATGTGAAAGGCCTAACCGGAGCTACTAATTACCGCCAAGAATTAGTCAAGCTGAAAAGTCTCGCGGAAATAAAGGAGGCACTTAAAAGTATCCGGGCTTAACCTCTACCACGACTCAGCGACTTGATTTTTCCCGGTAAATGTCCGATAATATGCAAGTTAACTGTCTCCATAGTTCAACGGATAGAACGTGAGATTCCGGATCTCAAGATGGGGGTTCGATTCCCTCTGGAGGCACCCTGAACTGTCTTGAAACACAAAAGCCCCTACCGGGGCTTTTGTTTTATTTAAAAATATTACCGCATTAAAAACCCGAGTGCCAAATAAACAAAGCCTAAAACAGCCGCGGCAATCGCCTTTACCGTGACATAAGAATCCTTGAGCTCGCTTACCCAGCTATGGACAAGTCCCGGAAAGATCAACATCATCACGCCCTTGATGAGCGCCGCCCAGCCAGTCAGGGTCAGAAGGAGCGTCCAGTCCCAAGCCCAGACATTGAAGAAAGAAACGAGATAGAAACCAGCGACCAGAACAATCAGCGATGACAGATAGGTAAACATCGGATAATCGGTCAGATTATCCAACAGCTTCTTGCCGAAACCAGGGTTGATTAGGAGGCCCAGTCCGCTGGCAAAAAACAGCAAGCCTAAAACTTGAAAAATTTGGATTTCAGACATATTTTTTATAAATTATCTATTATGCCATTATCATAGCAGAAACAATGACGATTTTGAATATAGTCTCTTTTCCCATAAAAAAATCAATCCGCCCCAAGCGGATTGATTATGGAAAATGCGGAATGGACGGGGCTCGAACCCGCGACCTTCTGCGTGACAGGCAGACGCTCTAACCAACTGAGCTACCACTCCAATTTAACAAATGGACCGCGACACGACTGGCCGCTTAATCTAAAAAAGGCCTATTTACCGTAGCCACAGCCCAATCATAGCAAACCGATTACGTCTTGTCAAAACCATGACTTTACGCTATAATTTAACTATCAAAAGGTCATTTAGACGGCTTTTTTAATTTATGCTCATATGGCAAAAACCGAACAGGCTTTCGACCAGAAAACGATTGCCGAGATTGAAAAACAGCTCCTGACGCAAAAGAATAAAATATTGAAAGATCTGGCGAATATATCCCGCCATGACCAGCACGAAGCCGATGATCGCACGGCTAAGTTTCCTGATTATGGCGACAAGCCCGATGAGAATGCTCAAGAAATTAGCGACTATACTACTAATGTGGTAACGGAAAAAGTGTTGGAAAAGACTTTAGAAGATACCAACAAGGCGCTCGATCGGATCAAGAAGGGCACTTACGGGATCTGCAAGTATTGTGGAAACCCGATCGCCGAAAAGAGACTGCTCGCTCGCCCGACGGCCGGCGCCTGCATCAAATGTAAGACTGAACTGCAAGAAAATGTCTAGACTCCCCTACCTATCATTAGCGAGCCAGAATATAGCTGCTGCCTCCGGCGTGGCTATATTTTTTTTGGCTGATCGCTTCCTTAAAGCCACGGCCTTGCAGATGAGGCCAGATCCGGCCTGGCCACTCCTGGGAAAGATGCTCACTTTTCAATTTACGGCCAATTACAATATCGCCTTTTCTCTTCCGCTGGGTGGGCCGTGGCTCAACTGGTTGATTGCCGCCGTAATCACGACACTCATCATCTATCTGATTCGCCTATGGTCACAGCCTGACAACCGATTAGTTGTCGTCGCCCTGATCCTCATAATAGCGGGCGCGCTCAGCAATCTGATCGACCGCTTAACTTATGGCTACGTGGTGGATTACCTGGAATTACGTTATTTTACGGTTTTTAATCTAGCCGATATCATGATCAGCCTGGGCGCCATCACTCTAATCATCAAGAGTTTGCGCGCCAAATAATTTCCCGTCGATTTTCGCCGGTGGGGAGGAAATTAAATACCTTAGCCCCTACGGGCCAAATTATTTTAACCTTTTCCGCCCATTCAATCGCTGTTACGGTGCCAGAAACGCCCAGGTATTCCCTGATACCGAGATCTTCAAGATCGTGTCCAGAATTGATCCGATAGGCGTCAACGTGACAAAAGTTCCCGCCGCTCCTCCGATAAAGTTTCAAGATATTAAAAGTAGGACTATTTACCCTTCCTTTTACGCCCAAACCTTCAGCCAGACCCTGGACAAATTTTGTCTTGCCCGCACCTAGGCCGCCGCAAAGCAAAAATACTTCTCCGCCGCGGCACCGCCGACCGAACTTTTTTCCCAGAATAAAAGTCTCCAACTCACTGTTTGAGATAATCTTTTTCATATTAACTATGGGTCTTCTTCAGTAAATAGACAGCGCCGAATAAACCAAGTATGGAAACTAAAGAAATAAATCCGCCAATCCAATCGTAGCGGGTCGCCGAAAACTCTAATCGCGTATCGCCTTTAGAAAAAACTAACATCTGTCCTGGGGTCACCTCATAAATTGTCTGTTGCTGATCGAGACTACGCCAGGCCGGAAAATAAGAGGCATTGATAAGTACCGGCCCCGTACCGGTAAAAGCGATCTCCTGATCCTTCCAGGCCCAAACAGATAATTCACTCTTTGGATCAATTTTATTCTTGTCTGTCCTAGCGGTTCCGATTATAAACTCCCGGAACTTTTTTAGAGAAACCAGGTCAGGAAAATAATGCTGATTGTATTCGTCAAAATCAGCCACCGGTTTGAAATGGCTTATCGAGACGAACTCCGGCGGCAGACTCTCGCCCCGATAGAGGCCGTCAGACAAGACCAGTACCGGCTTGTCCTGTCCTTTTAGTGCTGCCGCATCTTCTCTTGATAAAGATTCGGCACCCACAATAATGCCAGCAATTTCTCCCCATTCTTCCTCGGGTATGGTTTCTAATCGGTCAAGACGCAATCCTTTCTTATATATGACTGGCACATCAGATAACTCAGTGAGAGTAAACCAGCCCAGGCTGAGTTTTCGGAAAGACAGGTATTCGTTATCGGCCATTACGTATAGAAACGGTTTATAAGACGGATAGCCGACATACGGCCGGCGCAAGGCGTCATTAACCCGATATAAACTGAAGCTGGTGCCGGGACAGTTGACCGCCTGGGCAACCCCCGCCCCCAAAGAGGCCATATTATAGCTGGCTCCCGGGTCATGGGCAACTATATACTGGACATTAAACAGGCCCAACTGTTTGACCGAGTCCAGAGATGTCTGACCCCTAAAAATATTATTCCAAGTTAGATAGTGGAAGCTGGGATAGTTATACTCAGATATTATGGGGCTTATCGCTACAAACGGCGGGTAAACAAAGGCTGCCTGGTTTGCTGATTCCGAATAAAGGCCGTAGAGAGCCGCAAAACCCGCCTGAGGCAGGGCGTAGTCGAAATAATGCGATGATCCTACCCTCTGTAACAGTAATGTCAGGTCTTGTTCGACGCCGACCCGGCCGGAGACGTCTTCCCCTCTCAGACAGTCAAGAAGATTTTCGACATCACGGCTACCTGGGTAATCAGCTAAGGAGAGGTGATATGTAATTGGATTGACGGTTGACTTGAGCAGGTTAGGCTTAACGTTATGACTATCCGCGACAAATGAGAAGATGCTGATCCGCCAGACAACCATGCCCAAAAAGATAGTCCAAAAAACCATCCGCCAAAACAAGTACCTCTTATCGGCTTTTAACCAATCATCCAAGAGAGAATACCCGTACAGGCTCATTACCAAGCACAAGATAATCATTAACGGCATGATGCGGTGGAACTGTAAAGATAGAGAGGGCAACATCTGGGGAAAATAATCAGTCGGTATTATCAGAAATGGCAGCAAGAAAAGGGCTGGTAGCAAAAACAGTTTCTTCCTCAAAAGAGAAACCGCTCCGCTGGCAGCACCGATGAGCATCATGAGCCACGGCCAATTGAATACAGCCCAGCGCCCGTTTAAGAGATCCAATAGATCAAAAGCTAAGAGCGGCTGCATAGGGCTGACAAAGAATCCCTCGGTACGCCTGAAATTCCAAAGCGAAGTATACTGACTATACTTCTGAAAAGGCAGGAGAAAATAGGAACCAATAAGAGCAATCCCGATAAAGATCGCCGCCGACTTGAAAAATGAACCCGGCTTCTTGAAATAAAATAAATAAACAATCACTCCTAAAATAATCGCGTGAACGGTTGATAGCATGTGTGAGTAAAGGAGGACCGACCCGGCCGTAACAGCAAAATAAAAGTATTTTTCCTTCCAAAATTCGCGCGGTCCATCCAGTAATCTCTTATAAAACGACAGAAATAGCAGAACTAAAGCGATGCCCGCCCCCTGACTTATCAAGCCTTGCTCAGTAACAGCGGGTAGGCCGATCCCCAGAGCCCCAAACTCAAAAGGCTGGAAAAATATGTAGAGCAGGAAAAGCGCCCACGCCACAAGCGGCTGCGGACGAAGTGGCAAAAAAGTCCTGGCAAAATAATAAAAAATAGGCACGGAAGCGGCCAATGATAAGAGTATCAACCATTTGAATACCACAACCGGAGAAAGAAAGGGCAAAGCAATCGCTATTAACGAACCAAGCCAAAAAAATAAAGGCGAATAAAAATAAAAAAGGGGCTGACCGCCAAACCACTCCAACATGTAGCCCTTGAGACTCCCGGATTTCAAAAAATCTATCTGCTTTAAAAAAGCATAGTAATGACCCAACGTATCCCAGCCTGGCAACGGCTCAACACTTAACCACATTTCCGGGAACTTGACGATGAGAACAACCAGCGTGCCCAGGAAAAACAGGATATAAATGAAATTGCGGCGCAGTCTTTCAAATATATTATTCATGCCATCATTATATAACATATAGTCCTCCGATTAAAAGCCAGACGCTGCTTAAAACAAAAATCCCCTCTCGGGGATCTCTATGACTGGTGGGCGCACAAGGATTCGAACCCTGGACCTCTTCGGTGTAAACGAAGCGCTCTAACCAACTGAGCTATGCGCCCGGCCGTACGCCGGCTTCGCGCCGGCCGTTAAACGTGGGCGAAAGAGGACTCGAACCTCCACAGCCTTGCGGCCACAAGCCCCTCAAGCTTGCGTGTCTACCA
>CAZLGE010000035.1:0-7523 GCA_964559375.1 uncultured Gammaproteobacteria bacterium
TTATGACGATCCTCTTCTGGCTGAACTGATAAAAAAATTCAAGTTTAATCCAACAAGAGAACTCGGACCAATCCTGGGAAATTTCTTGGCCCTCTTCTGGTCAGGACAACTGCTGCTTGAACCCCGTCTCAAAAAGGCTGTTCTGGTACCGATACCGCTTTCTAAAAAACGCGAGCGCTGGCGGGGCTTCAATCAGGCGTCTGTCCTGGCGGACGAGCTAGCCGCCCAGCTAGGGCTAGAGTCCTGCCCGGGACTGACGCGCGTCAAAAACAGGCGGCCGCAGTCTACCCTCTCCGCCAAAGACCGCCGCCGGAATCTGGCGCAGGCCTTCCTCTGGCGGGGCCACTCGCTCGCTGGACAGGATCTGGTCCTAGTGGATGACGTAATAACGACCGGCGCCACCCTGGAAGAAGCGGCTCGGACCGTAAAAAAGGCAGGGGCGGGTAAAGTTTACGGACTAGCCCTAGCCAAGGGTTGATAAACACCGCTATTTACAAACGATCTTCCCTGTAATACAATGGGTATACGCTGATTGCCGCGTCTACCAAGCGCGGGCGGGACCACTGTCCCGAGATAATCTCCTAAGGCGCCAAAAGAGTGTTTCCGTTAAAAAACGGAAAAAGCCGGGTGGAACCGCGAGACTAAGGAGTCCCGTCCTGGCAAAGACAACTTCGGTTGTTTTTGTGAGGAGGGGGCTTTTTTAAAATGTAAAATAATATAATTCATAATTCTAATAATATGGACAAAGAACAGAAACCGGATTTGGATGCCAAGCGCCACTCGCTCGCCCATCTCCTGGCCTCGGCCGTTAAAGAGATGTGGCCGGAAGCCCAACTGGCGATCGGACCGACAATCGAGAGCGGCTTCTACTATGACATCGACTTCGGTGATAGGAAGATTAGTGACAGCGACCTGCCGGTGATCGAGAAACGGATGGCCCGCCTCGCCAAGCAGAATCTGAAATTTGAACGCACCGAAAAGAGCGCCGCGGACGGCCTGGCCATCGCAAAAGCGTCTGACGACATCTATAAAGCCGAACTGATTGACGATCTGATGACCCGGGGAGAAAAAACCGTCAGCTACTATACGGTGGGTAGTTTCAATGATCTCTGCCGGGGCGGCCATGTCGAACACACCGGCCAGATAAAACCGGGCAGTTTTAAACTAGACAAGTTGGCCGGGGCCTACTGGCGCGGCGATGAGAAAAACAAGATGCTGACCCGCATCTACGGCCTGGCTTTTGAAACTAAAGAGGAGTTGGCTACCTACCTGGCCAACCGGGCAGAAGCGGAAAAGCGGGACCATCGTAAACTGGGCAAGGAGTTGGGCTTGTTCGTCTTTTCCGAACTGGTCGGGCCGGGCCTGCCGCTATATACGGCTAAGGGCGCACTCATCCGTCGCGAAATTATAAAGTATTGCACCGAGCTCCAGACGGCAATCGGTTACGAGGAGGTCTATACCCCCAACATGAACAAGGCCGAACTTTTTAAAGTATCGGGCCATTACGAAAAGTATAAAGAGGACATGTTCCGCGTCGTCTCTAACTACTCGGAAGAAGAATACTTCCTCAAGCCGATGAACTGTCCGCAGCACACGCAGATCTTTGCCTCTCAAACCAGGAGCTACCGCGATCTACCGCTCCGCTTGGCTGATTTTGCCAATCTTTACCGCGATGAACGTCCGGGCGAACTGAGCGGCCTAGCCCGCCTACGCTGTTTCTGCCAGGATGATGGCCATTCCTTCTGTCGCGAAGATCAAATAAGAGGAGAATTCATCTCCATCTTGGGAGCAATCAAACAAGCGATGCTCACCTACGGGATGAACTATATGATCCGCCTATCCCTCTGGGACCCCAAGCAACCGGAAAAATATTTAGGTGACGCCGCCACTTGGGAAAAATCCCAAGCCCTGCTAACCGAAATCCTGACTGAAAATAAAATTGATTTTATCCGTGCCGAAGGAGAAGCCGCAATCTACGGACCAAAGATGGATCTAATCTGTCGGGACTCGCTAGGCCGCGAATGGCAAATCTCTACCATCCAACTCGACTTCATCATGCCCCAGAGATTCGGCTTGGAATATAGTGACAAGGACGGACAGAAAAAGACTCCCGTCATGATCCACCGGGCGCTCATCGGTTCGCCGGAGAGATTCCTGGGCATCCTGATCGAGCACTACGCCGGCGCCTTCCCCGTCTGGCTCTCGCCGGTCCAAGCCAAACTCCTGCCAGTCGCGGAAAACCACATCGCCGCGGCCCGCGCCCTAGCCGTCGAGCTGAAGGCGGCTGGTATCCGCACGGAAATAGATGAAGCGAGTGAGACGGTCGGAAATAAGATCCGTAAGGCGACCACCGAGAAGATCCCTTACGTCCTCGTGATTGGCGACAAGGAAGCCGAATCGGCGAATCTGAGCGTACGCGACCGCGGCTCGGCAAACAACCGGGAAATCTCCCGGTCGGACTTCAGCGCAGAAGTCTCCCGAAAGATCCGGGAGCGGAGCCTCTAGAGCCGTTGGGGCTAATATGGTATTATCTAATTGCTAAATAACCAACTAACCTTTATGAAGAGGATATATCTTGCTTTTGTCGCTCTCGCTGCCTTCGGGGCCACGCCCGCCCAAGCCGTTTGCCCGGTCTGTGTCGTCGCGGTTGGCGCTGGTCTCGGTCTCAGCCAGTATTTAGGTATTGACGACACGGTGGCTGGTGTCTGGGTCGGCGGCCTACTCGCGGCCATCAGTTTCTGGACAATCGACTGGTTCAATCGGAAAAACTGGCTGAGCACCCAGAAACTTCTGCGTGATATCCTGATTTTCATTTTCTACTACGGCCTGACCATCTGGCCACTCTGGACACAGGGTCTGGTCGGCCACCCCATTAACCGCCTCTTGGGGGTGGACAAGCTCCTTCTGGGCGTCATCGTTGGCAGCCTAGCTCTAGCGGGCGCTTCAGCCTGGTACGAATGGATGAAAAAAAGCCGAGGTAAACCACACTTCCCCTATGAGAAGGTCGCCCTGCCCTTCGGCTCACTCGTTGTTTTCAGTCTTATCTTTTATTTCTTAACCAAATAAAAATATGTCCGAACCCTTAATGAGCCTGAGCGAGATGGTCGCTAAAGTCGATCAGCTAAAAAAGGACAATGCGCTCGACCTCTCTTCCGACCAAGACCTGTCAATTGCAATCATGAATCTCGTTTCGATTGAGGAACACTTCTTCTTTACCGGTTCAAAAACCGGCAATCCTAAATATTACGACCTCTTAAACGAAGTACGTGAGATGCGAAAATCCCTGCTCAAGCGGATCATTAAAGAATATGAGGGGGAAGTCTGGTGCATCTCTAAACACCTGCTAGCCGCTTCTTACCGCCTCATGGAAGTCGGCACCAAAGCCCAGGGCAAGGGAGAAAAAGCGGCAGCCCAGGAGATGTTTAAAAAAGCCTATGACCTATATTCCCTGTTTTGGGGGCTCAACATGAAGCTGATTGATCTGGGTGAAGTGAAAAAGATCGACGATGAGGCCATAAACACGAAACAGCCATCAGGAATGGCTGCTAAATTCGGAGCGCTTGTCAAAAAAGTTGTCGACTGCTGCAAGGAATAAGCCTTACTGACTAACGATAATCGCTTCCTTCCTGATATCACTATAGCTGCCGTGATAGCCGGTCGGATAAGCCCGCAGCGCCTGAAAAACTACCTCCTCAGGATAATGATAATCCGCGCCAAGACGGGTACCCGGATCATTAGTGATGAACTCCTTCTTATTATAGTCATACCCTTTAACCACGATGAAATGATGTTCCGGTCCGGGCGCCGTAAAATTAGGGTTATTAAGTAAGCGTCCATTCATCGGCATAAGCACCAAATTACCTTTCTCTAATTCCGCCACAATCTCGGCGGAATTTTTGATTGTCTTGATACTGACCTTGTCATACGAGAAATAATCTTTGAACATCCAATCGACTGTATCAGACACCGAGACGTCGCGATGTTCACCATACTTTTCCTGCTCCCAATCGGCCAGTGTGATAATCTTTTCCTCCCAAGTCGCGGCACTTACCCCCTTGTCTCCTTTAGCCCAGGCTATAGCCATTAAAACAGCTGCCTCTTCGCAACCGTCCTGCTGCCTCTTATCGCTCCACCGGGCCAAGGGCGCCTGCGAAGTAAAGGGTACGGACAGGTTCAAGGTCTGGGGGACGGATTCCCCGGCCGGCCTAGGCTCAACCTCAATTTTTTCGCCGGTCTCACCCGAATCGGACAACGGCGTTTTAATTGGCTTAGTCGGCTCGGGCTCGATAATCAAGTCTGGCAAAATGACCTCCTCTTCAACCACGGGCAAGTCCGCCGGGGGAGCTTCTTCGGTCTGGGAGACGTCGCTGAGGGCTGGAAAAACCGGATTACCCGCTTTCTCTGTGCCGCCAAACAACCAATATAAACCAAAACTAACCGCTACTATGATAGCTAAGAAGGTATAAACTAGCTTATTTTTATCTTTATCAGACATTTACTGTGTGGCTTAATTTGTTTTAAATTAGCCTTATTTTATAGAACGTCAACTGGAGTTCGTTTATTTACTATTGACTTTTATTAAAATATGTGACATGCTGGAAAGTTACTAAAGTTTTTTAACAAACAGATAAACATAATTAATTATCTCAATTATCTCATAATAATCAAGGAGTACTAATCATGACGAAAGAAATTAATGAAACGGTAACGGCGATTTACACTGTTATTAAAACTTTCCTCAATGTAAAAGTAAGCGTTCCGGTTATAAGCGCTTCTTATAACAGCAAAAATGGCCCAAAGGATTTATGGCGAGTGGGAGTTTTCAATAGGAAAACTAAACAGATAACCACACTCGGCACAGGAACAAAGGCGGTCCAGGCAGGATTGTCATATAAAGTATCGACCGATGAGGAAGTTTACTATCAGGTCGGTTATAACCTAAACGGAATCGTAGTAAACAAGAGCTACTACAGGCTCAAACCTCAGGATTTCGGCCGACACATCAACTGCAAGCTTCAGATCAAGGTAAAAGATACGGGAAACAAAAAATACACCGAATTATCACTAACCAGATCAGACGGCCGCTGGGACAAAGTATTTAAGATTGGGGCAGCTAGCCCGAAAGCACCCCACCGCTTCAAGATAGAAAATTCTAAAGATTATATTAATATAATCTCTCTCATCCCCTAAAATAAGTTTAACACTACCCGCCATTTATACTCCTTCCCCCTTTAAGAGACCGAAGCGCGCTTAGCTAATATTGTTTACGTAACAATATTATATCTAAGCCCCGGCCTCTTTTTCTTTGCCGGGAATCGCCGGCTTGAAGATTGAGACAAAAACGAAGATCGCCAGCATGACAAGAACGATCGTACCACCGGCGACTAGGTCGAGATAGAAAGAAATTAGGATACCGCTCGCAACGGACAAAACGGAAAACAGCTCGGCATAGATGATAGTCAAAACCAAGTTGCGCCGGAGCTGCAGAGCAGTCACGGCCGGAATAACGACAAGCGCCGCAATAAGCAGCACGCCGACCACCGGAATGGCAATAGCCACCGTGAGCGCCGCCAAGATTATAAAAACAGTGTTTATCAGACGGACCGGCAAGCCGACCACCTGCGCCGCCTCTTCGTCGAAGGTGACAGCGACGAGCTCTTTAAAAAAAATTATCATCGCGACCCCGATGACTATAGCCAACGCTCCAATCAGGTAGATATCGCTAGTCGTCACCGTCAAGATGCTCCCAAAGAGGTAATTCAAAATATTAACGTTAAAGCCGCGGGCCAAACCGAAGATGACGACGGCGAGCGCGAGGCTTCCCGACAGGAAGATGGCCAGAGCCGACTCGCTGTAAATCCGGCTGCGGCGGAGACGTTCGAGTCCAAGAGCGGTCACGACCGTCGTTCCGAGGGCGGTCAGGCCGGGATGGAGGCCAAACAGGAGACCAATAGCAATTCCGGCCAGAGAGACATGGCTCAGGGTGTCGGCAATAAGAGAGTATCTTTTCAAAACCAAAAATACGCCGATTAGTGGCGCAATCACCGCGGCGATCAGGCCGAGCACTAAGCCGCGGACCATAAAACTATATTGGAACAATTCTAACCCCATATCAGTCGTGGTGATGGTGAGTTATGACTCTTATCTTCTCGCCAAACAGGCTAACCAGTTCACTATCGGCCAAAAATTCCGCCGGCGAATTATGACAGACAAGATGGCGGTCCAGGCAGGCGATATGCATCGCCTCCCGAGTGATCTTTTCAATATCGTGGCTGACGAGGACTAGGGTCAATCCCGATTCACGGTTGAGCCGACGTAGTAAATTATAAAGCTCTTCTTGAGCGGCCGGATCCAGGCCACGGGTCGGTTCGTCCAGAAACATCACTTCCGGTTCACCACTGAGCGCCCGGGCGATAAGAGTCCTCTGCTGTTGGCCTCCGGAAAGCTCGCCGACAAGAGACATCCGCTTCTCCCACATCCCAGCCTGTCGGAGAGCCGCCTCGATTGCCTGCTTATCAATGACTCCGAGCGACCTCCCGATTCCCATCTGTCCATAGCGGCCCATGGCAGCAACTTCATAGACGGTTACCGGAAAATTACTATCAAAATTAGCGGTCTGCTGCGGCACATAGCTGATTTTTTGATAGTCACGAAAATCATGACCGTCCTGACCGAACAACCGGACATTCCCGCGCGCCGGACGGATCAGGCCAAGCATCATTTTAAGCAGCGTGGTCTTGCCGGCACCGTTAGGTCCGATCAGCGCCAAATAGTCTCCCTGGTGGACGGTCAGACTGACATTTTCCAGCACCACCCGGCTCCCGTATGAAAAAGAGACGTTTACGACTTCGATTATATTTTTAGTGTGATCAACTGCCATCATTACTTGTCTAACGGCACTCAAGAGCCATCTTTAAATTATTTAAATTATTGCGCATCTCGCTTAGATAGTCCTGACCGACGACAATCTGCGCCTCGCTCAATCCTTCAATAGGATTCAGCACTAAAGTAGCCGCTCCGACCTCCTTGGCTAGCGTCTCGGCTAACTTGGGGCTAGCCATCTCTTCGAAGAATATATAGTGGATATTGCTCGCCCGCACATACTCGGTCAGCTCAGTAAGCTCGCGCGGCGTTGGTTCAGCTTGCGGCTCCAAGCCGGCAATTGGCATCTGTACCAGATCATAATCATCCGCCAAATATCCGAAGGCGGCGTGCGAGACGACAAAATCGCGACGAGAACAATCGGCTAGTCCATACTGAAACTCGCTATCAAGGATTGCTAGACGGTCTTTCAGGCCAACTAGGTTCATCTCGTAATAAGACTTCCCGTCCGGGTCAACCTTAATCAGGGCGGCGGCAACCTTATCCGCCATCTGGGCGGCCAGATTCGGGCTCAGCCAAATATGGGGATCGGTCTCTAATTCCCCGTCATGATCGATTTTCCGGTCCGCTAAACCCTCGCTGGCAAAAACTAACTCAGCCGCTTGTCCGATCACGGCCGTAAGGTTTTCCGCCCAAGGTTC
>CAZLGE010000036.1:0-7448 GCA_964559375.1 uncultured Gammaproteobacteria bacterium
GAGAGCGGCCACACTGAGGATTGCGTCGGCGAAAGTTGGTACCCCGCCTGTGTGCCGGGGCAGAATACTATCTGTAGCACTGGCACCTGTAAAGTCACGCCGACGCGGTCATGTGTCGGTACCGTCTTCGGGTCCTGCGGCAGCAGCGATCCTCGTCCGGCTTACTGCACCACTAAATGTGAAGGTGAGATGGATAATTTTGCGACAGACTGTTCGGGCGGGACTAGCGGACGCTGTCGGAATACGGGTAATGGCAGTACCTGCGCTTACATGGGAGAAGTAAAGACCTGTTCAAATTATCTGGGCTGGCCGGCCGGTAGCTGGATCGGTAATGCCTCATGTAATAACAACTGCACCGGTTATAATACTTCTTCCTGCACGCCCAATGTCTGTGAAACGACTAATCCCCGTTCTCCAAGCGATTGCTATTGGTATAAGGCCCCGGACGAAAGTGTGACCCAGCCCGGTACCACCTGCATGATTAAGATGCCCACCGATAGCAGTGGTAATATTCTATGCGTAAATTATCCCCCGGCCAGCGCTATTTGGCAGTGGTACCAGGGGAAAATTCATAAATCAGAAACTACTTTTTGCCGCCTGCCCGGCTGCACCCACTTTGTTAATCCGAATAAATGCCGTTATCTCAACAACTTGTGGTCGAGCCAGTGTTACGTGCCGATAAACTAAATTATTGAGAGGAGATCACGCCAATAATATGAATAGAAAAAATATCCTCATAATTACAATTGTAACTGCCCTTGTCTTAGTAGCTCTTGTTACGATAATAATCTTTATTCGGCGGGCTAATGAGCCGCGGTCTGAATCGGGCACCGGCCAAGCGGCCGAGGGTAGCCTCCAGAGGGCAGAATTTATGACTGCCGAAGACAAAACCAGCTTCCAGTTATTACCGGAGAGTCGCGTCCAGATTATCAGTCGGGACGCTGATGGTGCAATAACCGTCTATAAGATAATCGGGAACGAAAGCGAAGTCGTGGCTGATCCTTCCCGACTCCCACCCCTTAGCCCGGCGCGAGAAGATAATAATTCTTCTGATTAATGCCGCGTGACATGACGGCCAAGCGAGGAAATATTGGCCAAGTCGTCAGTTATGAGTTATAATGGGAATATATTTTGTTAACAAGAGATTTTTTAATAAAAAAGGAATATGTTCAACGACCTGAATCAACCTAACCAACCCCATCCGGCAGTCGACGATATCTTCGCCGAAACTGACCGACCATCCGGCCAGGCGGCTGGCGCCACACCAGCGGCCTCTGGTATAGAAACGCACCGTATCGGACTCACGGCTGACGCCGGAGAAGCGGAACCAGTTGAAAAGAGCGGCGGCCCCTGGTTTAAGATTGTCGTGATTGTTATAATCGTAGTCATTTTGGCTCTCGCCGGCTATCTGGTCTATAGCAAGTGGTTCGTCGCGCCCGAAGCTGTTTCTTTGACCGGACTTCAGGATGCTGCTTCAAATCAAACACCTTCTGAGCAGTCGGACGAACCGGTAGTTCCGGCCACGACGACTCCAGTCGAAGAGGCTGATAATATTTCCGAAGAAATAATTCCCCTCATTCCTGGCGTAAATATACCGGTTATCGAGACGCCGACCTCAACCCCCGAAGAGGAACCGGTCGTTCCGTCCGCGCCGATTGATTCTGATCAGGACGGTCTTAGCGATCAGGAGGAAATGGCCGCTGGTACCAATATCAACATCGTCGATACCGATGCAGATGGTCTCAGCGACTACGAAGAAATTAAGATCTATGGTACGGATCCGCTCCAAGCCGATAGCGATGGTGACGGTTACTCGGATGGCGACGAGGTCCAAAACGGTTATAATCCTCTGGGCCCCGGCAAGCTTCAGCCGAACTAAAAGCTATGATCAATGGGAATTTTAATAATGATTTACGACCCAAGGTTGATCCGAAGCGACGGTTGTTATCGCTCGGCCTCCATACCATGCCTCAGACCGGCAGTAGCCATTTTAAAAAATGGCTACTTTTAGGATTATTGGTCTTCGGACTACTGGTTCTGGTCGGCCTGATAATATTTTGGTAGTCGGGATTATTAGAATTAATACCGCTTATGTTCAATAAGAAGCACAAGATCGACCCTCCCCTAGCGGATAGCCCTGTAAATAGCGATCTCATCATCCATAACATGCCTAGTCCGGCGCGGTTTTCCGGTTCGACTTCTGGTCCAGTCTCTAGCCCGGCTTTTTTAGGCGGGACAAATTCAACTGTTGGTCAGGACGGCAAGCCGAGGGATAATTTTAAAACCACCGGCCTGTTGATTATGGCTGGTGGTCTGTTGTTTATCGGCGTACTTGCTTATCTAAGTTACCGGTTTATCATTCAGCCGATGGCGGAGCCGCCCGTTTCCCTGGTGGTGAACACCGTTTCCGGGTTGTCAGAGACAGGAGAGGATGCTGACGCGGTTATCCCCCCTTTAGTTTTAGAAATTGCGTCTTCAACCGATCTCGAGGCTGAGACGCCGCTCGAGATCGAGCCGACGTCGACGGACACGGCCACCAGCACTCCGTCTGATGATTTACCGCCCCCCCCGCCTGCCGACAGCGATAACGACGGTCTGAGTGACCCGGAAGAGGAGATCTTTGGCACGGACCCACTGCTTTTCGACACGGATGGCGATACTTTTTCGGATGCGATGGAAATCTCCAGCGGGTATGATCCGCGGGGATCAGGGCGCCTTTCTGACAGCATTTTGGCGCGTCGGGTTAACGAGACATTTGGTTACGAAATAAGTTACCCAGCTGTCTGGCCGGTCCAGTCTCTAAGTGGCGAAGCAACTCTGATCTTTACTGCCCCTGACAACTCACTCTTCCAAATAGTGGCTGAAGAGAACACTGATCGGAGTTCGATCCTCAACTGGTATGAAGAATCTTTTCCCGAAGCTGAACTTAGCTATGGTCGACTGCAGAGCGGTGCCGGTTGGGAGGGAATTATGGGTGAAGATGGCCAGAATTTTTATCTGACCGACGTGAGTCACGGCCGGATACTCGTTGTTTCTTATATTTCTGCAGCGACCAGTCCGGCTTACCCCTTTATCTTCCAGTTGATGATCGATTCGCTGCTTGTCAGATAGCCCGTGTCGTCTTACCGATTACCTTATCCATCAGCCCATATTTGACGGCTTCATCCGCGCTCATGAAATGATCGCGGTCGCTGTCTTTTTCGATGGTCGTGATCTTTTGTCCTGTGTGCTGAGCTAGAATCTTATTCATCCTATCCTTGATTCTTAGGATGTGTTCCGCTCGGATCTTGATATCTGATGCTTGGCCTTCGGCGCCCCCCATGACTTGGTGGATCATCACTTCGCTATTTGGCAGGCCGAAACGCTTGCCAGGCGCACCAGCCGCGAGGAGCACTGAGGCCATCGAGGCCGCCAGGCCGACGCAGATGGTTGAGACGTCAGATTTTATGAATTGCATCGTGTCATAGATCGCTAAGCCGGCCGATACGGAGCCGCCTGGGGAATTAATATAAAATTTGATATCTTGGTCCTTATTTTCCGCATCCAGGAAGAGGAATTGAGCAATCACGATATTAGCGACATGATCGTCAATCGGTTCGCCTAAGAATATTATCCGGTCGCGTAGTAGACGAGAGTAGATGTCATAGGCCCGTTCTATCTGGCCTTCCTTTTCAATGACGGTTGGTATAAGAGGCATAAATTTTGCTTTAAAAAATTAGAGCCGACAGCCTTTTTAGCTATTCAGCTTATGATTATAGCTTTTTTTACCGGAATCCACAAGGCTGGCTGCCCCTTGATTTTTATCGAGAGCTATTCTAAGATAACTAAAGTTTAAGAGAATTTAGCCCAATTTAAATAATCACTATGCCTTTTTTCCGAGAGTTTTCAAAATTATCGCCCCGTGCCCGTTCTTTATGGTTGTTTGCCGTCGTAATCGTCTTTACCGTCCTGGTCGGTTTGGGCGCGGGTGGCCGCGTCTATAATGGCTGGGTGAGAGCTTTGGCTGAAAAGACTAATAATATTATTGTCTTGCCGGCGGTCACCGATATTCCCTTTACCCTCGGACTTGACCTCCAGGGAGGAGCCCACCTTGTCTACCGGGCTGAAGTGGATAGCATACCAGAAGAAGATAGGTCCGAGGCTTTAGAATCGGCGCGCGATGTTATTGAGAGGCGGGTCAACGCGTTTGGTGTCAGCGAGCCCGTCGTCCAGGTAAATAAGAGTTTAAGCGGAGAGTATCGGATCATCGTCGAATTGGCGGGCTTTAAAGATGTCGAGGAGGCGATCAAACAGATTGGCGAGACTCCGATTTTAGAATTTAAAGAATTGGATAGCGAAGCGGCGGAAGTCCCGACCTACAACGCCACTACTTCTGAAGACGGTACGCCTGTTGTGGAACTCGATCTAGATTCCGGCTGGAAGAACACGGAGCTGACTGGCAAGTATTTAAAGCGCGCCTCGGTCCAGTTCAACCCGAATGACGGTTCGCCGGAAGTTTCTCTAGAATTTGATGCCGAGGGTTCGCAATTGTTCGAAGATATCACCGCCCGTAATATCGGCCAGCCGGTGGCGATCTTCTTGGATGGTTATCCGATCAGCTTGCCGACAGTTAATGAGAAGATTACCGGTGGCCAGGCCTCCATTTCCGGTAATTTCAATATCGAGGAGGCCAAGTTGCTGGTTACCCGCTTGAATTCCGGCGCCCTACCCGTGCCCGTCACCTTGATATCCCAAAAAACCGTCGAAGCAAGCCTTGGTGCCGAGTCGATCAATCGCAGCCTAATCGCTGGTCTGGTCGGTTTGCTTCTGGTCTCCATTTTCATGATCCTCTACTATCGCCTTCCCGGCCTGCTCGCCGTCCTCTCTCTGGCCTTATACGGTTTGACGATTCTGGCTATCTTTAAGGCCCTGCCGATCTGGCTATCACTGATTACGGTAGCGATTATTATCGGCCTTATTTTCTATATGTTCCATGAGGCGAGGATACTTAACGGCCTTCTAGTTTTATTATTCATCACCCTGGGCTTGCTCCTCTTCTTTTATGCTCTCAAGCCTATTACCCTGTCTTTGGCTGGCATCGCTGGATTCATCCTTTCGATCGGAATGGCGGTTGACGCGCACATCCTGATCTTCTCTCGCAGTTGGGAGGAAATCAAGGCTGGCAAGCCAGTCCGCAACGCTTTCGACGAGGGTCTGCGCCGTGCCTGGCCTTCAATCCGGGACGGCCATATTTCGACGATCTTTACTTGTCTTATTCTGATGTTCTTCGGCACCTCCGCCATCCAGGGTTTCGGGACCACCTTATTTATCGGTGTGGCCATTTCGATATTTAGCGCTATGGTTGTCACCCATATTCTGCTCATGCTCGTTCTCGGCCCTTGGGCCCAGAAACATACTTGGCTGCTTGGTGTCAGCCGGCAGGAAAAGATTGAAGCCGTTTCGGAAATAATCAATAAATAATATGACATTTCGGATAATCCAAAAAAGCTTCTGGTTCCTGATCCCGGCCGGCTTGGCGCTAATTGTCGCAATCGCCGCTTTGTCGGTTTGGGGCTTAAGGTTCGGGCTAGACTTTACGGGCGGCAGTTTGCTTGAAGTCCAATACAGTAATTATCAGCCCAGTTTAATGGAAGTGCAGGAAGCCCTAAAAGATGCGGGCGTATCCAACTTGATTGTCCAGCCGACCAGCGACTCGGTTCTTATCCGTTTCCAGGAAAATACCGAGGAAGCCCATCAGTCAGTTATCGGGGCCCTAGAGGGCCTGGCGACGGATCGGGAAGGAGTAGAATTTCGGGAATTGCAGTTTGAATCAGTCGGTCCCTCGATCGGCCAAGAACTCAAACAGAAATCGTTTAACGCCGTGGCCCTGGCTCTAATCATGATCATCCTCTATATCAGTCTGACCTTTAGGAAGGTTTCAAAGCCGGTCTCTTCTTGGAAATACGGCCTTATCGCCATTCTGGCGCTTGTCTATAACATCATTTTTACTCTGGGAGCCTTCGCTTTTTTCGGGCATTTTTACGGGGTTGAGATCAATACACCCTTTATTGCCGCGCTTCTTACCATTTTGGGTTACTGCGTGAATGATACAATTATCGTCTTTGACCGTATTCGCGAAAATTTGCCTAAGAGCCGGGATAATTTTGAAAATACAGTCAATCTCAGCCTTAACCAGACGCTCAGTCGTTCCATCAATACCTCTTTTACCGTGCTCTTGGCTCTGGCCGCCATCTTTTTATTTGGCGGCGAAAGTATCCGTGACTTTACACTGGCGATGATTATCGGCGTTATCATCGGAACCTATACTTCTTTGTTCACAGCCAGCCCGTTACTTGTGATCTGGGATAATTTTTCTCGGCGTCGCGCCTAAGACCGTCCACTAGTCCTCGTTTGGCCCTAAAGCCCGGGAATGATACTCCTGGGCTTTTTTATTTGGTATAATTGGAGCATGGAAAACAAGTGGCGGCTTAATAGGACGTCGGGGAAAGAAATCTTGGAGCGGCTTAGCGAAACGGTCATATTGGCCGCAGTCTTTTTCGTACCGTTGTGGTTTGCCTATCTTTTTCCCACTTACAATATTTTCGAGTTGAATAAGGCGGTCTTGTTCCGGATCTTGGTTTGGCTGCTCTTTTTCCTGACGAGCGTTAAGATGATATTTTATCCGCCGCGTTTTGGCGTACCAGCCCGGGTCTTTTTTCGTCGCTACTGGTTGATTCCTACAGTTTTGATGGTCGGTCTCAGCTTGCTTCTTTTGGCATCGGGTGATCCGGTCCGCAGTTTTTACGGTACGATTGAAAGGCAACAGGGACTGATCAGCTATTTTTTCTATTTCTTATGGTTTATCCTCCTCAGCCTGAATTTGGCTGAAGATAAAGAAGGAAAGAAACTGCGTCGTTTGGCTGGGGCGGCCGCTCTAAGCGCGACAGTCGTGTCTGTCTACGGAATTCTGCAAGTACTGGGAATTGATTTTTTAAACTGGCCGTACGAACCCTATCTTACCCGCCGGACATTCTCCACCCTGGGTCAGCCGAATTTTCTCGCCTCTTGGCTGCTTGTTGTTACGCCGCTTAGCCTCTATCTATACTCGACCGTCCGTCCCGCTCTCCTGAAAGCGGCCTGGGCCTTCGCGTTTATCCTCCAGCTCGCCTGCCTGTTTTTAACCGGCAGTCGGGGCGGCTTTTTGAGCCTGCTTCTAGTAATGGTGGCGGCGATTATTTTCCGATTATCTACAGCTTCTTGGACGCGGGCTAAGAAATGGGCGGTGGCCGGCATATCACTTGTGGCGATAATCTTGGCGGTGGTTGCCCTGGATTGGGTTTCCGGAGGACGGATCAGAGAGCTTAGAAATTTAAATTATGGATCCTCGGGCGCCCGCGTCAATCTTTACCGGGCGGCGGCTGATGCCTGGCAGGAGCGGCCTTGGTTTGGTTACGGGCTTGAAAACGGCG
>CAZLGE010000037.1:0-7424 GCA_964559375.1 uncultured Gammaproteobacteria bacterium
TTATCTGCGCGTCGGTTTCTGCTAAAGAGGGCACGGGTATCCAGGAATTACTCGACCTTGTCCTCTTAGTCGCCGATACAGAGGGAGCCGGATTACGCGCTAATTCCGCCGCCTCGGCCGCCGGGACCGTTGTCGAGTCTAATGTTGATAAAGCCGCCGGTCCTGTCGCTACTATACTTATTCAGAACGGCACGCTCCGGGTGGGCGATCAACTTTGTTTGAATGATGTTGTCTATGGGAAGGTTAAATCCCTAAAAAATTATAAAGGCGAAGAAGCGCCCGAAGCGGGGCCCTCTACACCGGTCAAGATTCTGGGCCTGAAGATTTCTCCGGCGGTCGGAGATATTCTCCACGTCGGCGAGGGCGAGAAAGTAAAGACTAAGAAGATTAGGACGACATCCCAGGCAGCCGACGTGATTGCGCCGCCAGCCGATGATCAGGCGGAAGACCAGACCCCGAAGGTCAATATCCTCATCAAGACGGATTTTCTCGGGTCTGCGGAAGCTGTTGAAGAATCTCTTCTTAAACTCAATAACGAAAAGGTGAAGGTGCGGATCGTCTCCAAAGGGCTCGGTTATATAACTGAAGGTGATGTGAAGCGGGCGGAAGATACCGGCGCGAAAATATTAGGTTTCAATGTCCGGATCTCTCCGGCCATTGAGACTTTGATCCGAGAGAAGCGCGTCGTCGTCCGGGTATTTTCAGTCATCTATGATCTGATAAGATTCGTGAAGGAGGAGATGCAGCTGCTCGTCAAACCGGAAATTAATCGCGTCGATCTCGGCCGGCTGAAAGTTTTGGCGGTTTTCCGGACGGAAACCGGCAGCCAGATCATCGGTGGTAAAGTTCTGGATGGTCTCATTAAGAATAATAGTTTGATTGACGTGACGCGAGGAGACGACTATATCGTGTCAGGCCGTCTGACCCGGCTTCAATCCGGTAAGCAAGATGTCGATGAAGTAAATCAGGATCAGGAAGCCGGACTGAAATATGAAGGCAAGCCGCTCATCGTTGTCGGCGACATACTGACAGTTTTCCGCGAAGAAAAGGTGGTTGATAAGATTTGATATGTCAAAAGAATTGAGGTTTAACGAGATGATCCTACATGAACTGGCTTTAGTGGTAAATCGGGAAGTGGGGATTCCCGAAGCGCTCATAACCATCACTTATGTTGACTGCAGCCCTGATTTAAAGCAGGCTAAGGTGGGCTTCTCGGTCTTGCCAGATCGCTTGGCCGGAACTGCTCTTAGAAAACTGCAGTCCTCGACTGGTGAAATAGTTGGTTTGTTGCGCAAGCGCTTACCTTTGCGGCGCTTCCCGCGTTTTATTTGGGAGTTTGACGCGACCGAAAAAGAGGCCGGGAAAATCGAGAGATTAATCGCTGGCCTGGATAGTGATAAAGAAAACGAAAATTAAACTAGGCTTGAAAAACGGCTGACTGTCCAGTCCCATAGAGGCTGGACTTTTTTGATATTATAGACTAAGATGAGCAGTTATGAACCTGACTGAAAAGCTGCAATTAACCTATTTTAAACTCAAATCAGCTCGGCGCATCCTTGTTGTTGGCCACACGGCGCCAGACGCTGATGCGCTAGCCTCGGTGGGGGCGGTGCTCGAGATAGCTCGTTTTCTCGGATCGGAGGCCTATGGTTTTTCTGACAAGAAACCGGAGGGAGCTTTTGATTTTATCCCGAATTCTAGCTCGATTAGGGCGGTCCCTCCCGATGACCTCTTGGTTTTTGATGTCATAATTATTTTGGACTGCGGGTCGCTCTCCCGCACCGCTCTTGAGGACCGTATCAGGGCCATGCTTCGGGCTGAATCCGAAAAGCGGATATCGAAACGCCCCTATTTAATCGAGCTCGATCATCACGAATTACAAGACACATACGCCGATCTGGAGATCCGTCTGCCGGATATGGCCTCAACCACAGAAATCATTTATCACCTGCTGATCGCTAATAAGCTGCCAATCACGAGGGTTCTTGCCGATTGTATTTTGATCGGACTCATGACGGACACCGGACATTTTCTCCATGCTAATTCCTCGCGGGAAGCTTTAGCCGTTGCTTCGGAAATGCTGCTACGCGGCGCCTCGTTGCCCAATATTATCAGCCACACGGTTAACAATAAGAGTTTCGCTTCCCTGAAAATCTGGGGACGGGCGCTTGAGAACATGCGGCTCAATCAGGCGACGGGCTTGGCTACGGCGGCGCTTACCGACAATGATCTTCAGGAGCTGTTGTCTCCGGACGGTTTAAGCGTCGACCCCGATGTTTTCGGCGATATAGTGTCGTTTATCAGTCGGCTGGAAGGCGTCCGCGTCGGATTGCTGCTTAGAGAAGAGGAGGGGAGAGTAAAGGGCAGCCTGCGGACGGTTCATAATGATATTGACGTCGCTAAGATTGCCAAGAATTGGAACGGTGGTGGACACAAAAAAGCCGCCGGCTTTTCCTTGCCGGGCAGGCTGGTCAAGACGGAGACAGGGTGGAAGGTCGCCAGTGGGCAGGGATAGACTATAGCATTATCCAACCGGCCTGATTACTATCAGGCCTTTTTAGTTTTCTTATCGCGCCACTTTTTAATCTTATCATGATTGCCGGACAGAAGTATTTTGGGCACGCGATATTTTTTATCGCCGGCTATAAAGACCTCGGGTCGGGTATATTGAGGGTACTCTTTAAGTCCTTGGGAGGAATGGGATTCTTCTACGACACTTTCTTTGTTGCCCAAGACGCCGGGCAAGAGCCGGGTGATGGAATCTATCATCACGAGAGCGGGAAGCTCGCCACCAGTCAGGACGTAATCGCCGATCGATATTTCTTCATCGACAAATTTCTTGAGGCGGGCGTCAACGCCTTCATAGCGGCCGCAGACGAAGACCATCTCCTCGAGCTGGGCATACCTACGGGCTAGGGATTGAGTCCATTTTTTACCGGCCGCCGAGAGTAGAATAACCCTTTTCTTGGCTGGTTTAGTTTTTGCGGTCAATTTCGAGATGGCCTGGAGCGCTTGGTAGAGCGGCTCGATTTTCATTAGCATGCCAGCTCCGCCGCCGTAAGGGGTGTCGTCCACGGTCCGGTGGCGATCACTTGTCCAGTTACGGAGATTATGGACCTTTATTTGGATGGTCTTTTTTTCCTGCGCCCGCTTGAGAATACTCTCATTCAGGTAAGAGTCCAAGATAGTGGGGAAGATGGTTAAGAGGTGAAATTTCATATAGCTATTATAACAAAAAAACCCAGCTTTGGCTCGGGTTTTTTTGTAAGTTGTAATTTGACGTGGTTTAAATCTTCAGGTCGTCGATTGCCGAAGTGTCAATTTCGTCGCGGTTGATGCGCGGGGCTTCCGAGCGGCTTTCGCGGCGGTTGGCGCCTTCCGGGTCATAGATCTTCAGGTTGACGCGGGAATTGTTCTTGGCACCGATAATCTTCAGCAGAGTGCGGATAGACTGAGCGGTTTGACCTTTGCGACCGATAACGTAGCCCATGTCGGCCGGGTTGGTCTTGAGGGTCAAGAGTACGCCTCTCTCATCTATCGTTCGGTCCACCATCACATCGTTCGGATTGGCAACGATGCTTTTGACGACCATTTCCAGGAACTGCTTGTCTTGTTCCACCATAGTTTTCATTCGTCTCCCCGATCTGGTTCAGCCTATCAGCTGTCACGATTGGAAAGAAATTTATTAAATGACTGCCATATCAGCAGCTGTATGTTATTTATTGTAATACTTTTACCTGATTTGTCAAGTTATTTTTGCTGATTTTCCTCCAGTTTTTCCTGGCTTTTTTCCGCTTCTACGCTGTCGGCTACGGCGGCTGGTTTGTCGGTCGCTGGCGCCTTATCCGGCTCGGGGGCCGGAGCCGCTTCCCGAGAGGCCTTCTTTTCGGCCTTGGCTTTGTTCTGGGCTTGGCGCTTTTCGCTCTTCCGCCCTGCCTTGGAGGCGGCAACCTTTTTGCCCTCGATAATCTGTTTATGGATAAGGAGGTTATTTACGGTGGCGGTCATTTGCGCTCCCTGGGAAAGCCAGTATTTTATCCGGTCGGTCTTGGCCGCTAGATCCTTGGAGTGCGGGTTATAAGAACCCAGGATTTCCAGGACGTCGCCATAGGGGTCGCGGCCTTTTTCGGACACGATCAGTCGGAACATCTTTTTATTGGTTTTTCCGGTTTGCGCCAGTTTGATTGCTAACATAATGTTGCCTTATTTATTGTAGATATGGGAAAATATTAGCCCACGCGTTAATAAAAGTCAATATCAATTTTATCTTAGTGCCGGCCGCCGAAGCGGCTCGGACGGCTGGGACCGCCGCTGCGTCCGCCGCCCCCAAAGGAGGGGCGCCCGTTGCCAAAACCGTTGCCCGTTGATTTTCCTTTTTCGTCTTTCCACAGGGAGGCATTTTCTTCCAGACCTTTCATGGTTAGATTGACTCGGCCTTGGTCGTCGATTTCCCTGATCTTAACGGTCACCGTGTCGCCGACGTTTAGGAAATCACTCGGTTTTTCAACGCGGTACGGAGCAAGTTCGCTGACATGAACCATGCCATCCTGGCTGGAGTTGAGGGAGACGAAGGCGCCGAAGTCGAGGAGACGGACGACTTTTCCGGTCACCACCTCGCCCACTTCGAATACATGAACGATCTGCTTGACCTGACGGACTGCTTCGTCGACCATGGCGGCATCGGTGCCGCAGACAACTACTAGTCCGTCATCTTCGATGTCGATTGAAACCCCGGTCTCTTCAATTATCTTATTAATGACCTTACCGCCCGGGCCGATAATTGCGCCAATCTTTTCCGGATCAACCATGAAGCTGATGAGGCGAGGAGCATAAGGGGATAATTCTGGCCGGGGAGCGGCGATAGCCGCGTTCATGACGCCGAGTATCTGATTAAGAGCAGCTCGCCCCTGACTCAGGGTTTTGGTGATGATTTCTGGCGTAATGCCGAGGGTCTTGGTGTCGAGCTGGATGGCGGTGAGCCCAGTATCGGTACCGGCTATTTTGAAGTCCATACCACCCTGGCCGTCTTCTAGGTCTTGGATATCGGTCAGTACTTCCCAGCGGCTGAGGTCATCATTGGAAGCGAGGCCCATGGCAATGCCGGCGACCGCTTTTTTGATCGGTATACCGGCGTCCATCAGGGCGAGTGAAGAGGCGCAGGTCGAAGCCATGGAGGAAGAACCATTTGAACCAAGCGTTTCCGAAACTAGACGGATCGCGTAAGCGAATTCTTCCTTCGAGGGGAGCATCGGCAGCAGAGCTTTTTCCGCCAAGGCGCCGTGCCCGATCTCCCGGCGGCCGGTGCCACGCAGAGGAGAAGCTTCGCCGACCGAGTAGGGCGGAAAATTATAATGATGCATGTAGCGTTTTTTGCTTTGACCTTCCAGGCCTTCGAGTGATTGTTCTAGACCTGGCGCGCCGAGAGTTACGACCGATAAGACTTGCGTCTCTCCACGAGAGAACAGGGACGTGCCGTGATCGCGGGGCAGGATGGCCACTTCGGCCGACAGGGGGCGGATCTCATCAAGCGCCCGACCGTCAACGCGGCGCTTCTCTTCAAGGAGTGAGCGGGTGACCTCGGTGTCGATCATTTTTTCTACCAGTTTTTTGATAATAAAACTGCGCTTGGAAGCGTCGAAGCCGCGAGCGACCAGATGGTCTTCTAGTTGTTCTTTAATGGCTCCGACCGCCAGCTTGCGCTCGCCCTTAGTGTAATAAATTTTTTCAAACAGGATCTTGGAAACGTTGTCTTTTAGCCAGGACTCGCCGGTTTTTAACATCTCTTCTTTGAGACGAGCGGTTTCTACTTCTTCGGGAGTCTGGCGTTTTTTTGTCTCGTTGTCGCGCTTGGGCAAAACAGCGGCCTTCAGTTCGTTAATGAGGTCGATTGCGCCCTGTAGTTTTTCTTGGCCGGCAAAGATCGCGGCGCGCAGCTTATCTTCCGGAATTTCATTGCCGGCCGCTTCGATCATAATAACTTTTTCTGCTGTGCCAGCGACAATTAAATCGAGCGAGCTCTTAGCTTGTTCTTCATAGGTCGGATTAAAGACAAAATTGTCTTCGATGAGGCCGACACGGATCCCGCCGATCGGTCCCTGCCATTTCAGGCCGGAGATCGAGAGAGCGGCGGAAGCGGCTACAAGAGAGACGACGTCATGGTCGTTTTCTTGATCAACCGTGAGCGTGGTGATGATCACTTGGACATCGCGGCGATCGGACTGATCAAATAAGGGGCGGATCGAACGATCGATCATCCGGCCGCTCAAGACGGCTTGGTCGGTTGGTCGGCCTTCGCGTTTTATCCAACGCGACCCCTTGATGATGCCGGCGGCGTAGAGTTTTTCATCGAGATCGACCATGAGGGGGAAGAAATCTACGCCGTCGCGTTCCGTGCGCGACTGGACGACAGTGGCCTGGACGACGGTTTCGCCGTATTGGACCCAGACGGCGGCATCCGCCTGTAAGGCGACTTTGCCGGTCTTAATCGTGAGAGGGCGGCCAAGCCACTCCTTGGTGAATACTTTTTCCATATTGTTTTTGGTCTGGCCGCTAAATTACAGAACTGTATTTTGAATACAGCGCTATCTATTTAACGGTCAGCGCCGGTTAATTGTGGTGGGTTAAACCCGCCTGATGTTTAATGATAAATTAGAAATTTTTTATTGGAGCCTAAATCAGTAAAATCGTCCGCTTCTTCGACTAGCCGCGAAGAGCAGGTCTTTCGGAACGCCATTACTTCCACCAGACAGCCTTTGTTATTCTGGATATAGGACATGACCGGTAGATAATCGCCGTCTCCGGAAACCAGGATGAGGACGTCCAGCTTTTCGGCCAGCTTGATCGCATCAATAGCGATGCCGACATCCCAGTCGGCTTTTTTGGCGCCACCGGCGAAGATTTGCAGGTCCTTCATCTTGACTTCGAAGCCCTGTGCCTCGAGCGCTTCGACAAAGGGCGCTTCTTCCTTAGTTTCTGTCCGGATAGCATAAGCCGTGGCCCGGATAAGTTTCCGGCCGGCCACGGCTTTAAGCAGGATTTCTTTGAAATTGACCTTCTTGCTGTAGAGATTCTTGGCGGAATGGTACATGTTCGAGACATCTACCAGTACGCCTACCCGTTGTTCCTTATGTTTGATCATAGCTTATTTTTCCTCCTCGCCATCCTTTGTTTCCAGATTCTCATCTTCTGTTTCGGCGTACTTATGCTCTTTTTTCTTTTCCTCCTCCTCTTCTTCTTGGAGCTTCTGAGCGATCTTTAGTTTGAGTTTGCCAGCCAGTTCTTCAAACATTTTATGTCTTGGGCTGATAATTATTATGTGTGCAGGGGGGTGAATCTTCTTCAACCTGCTAATTGCCGCTCCCGCATGATTATTTAACTCTACAAGGGCTGCAGAGTTGCATTTTGACTTGAGTGATACGCCCATC
>CAZLGE010000038.1:0-7220 GCA_964559375.1 uncultured Gammaproteobacteria bacterium
CGACCAAGCTGCTTGATGGTGTCGACGGCCTGGTTTCCGGAATCAGCGCTGTCGGCGGTCTGATCATTTTTTTATTCACCCTGACGACTCGCTACTATCAGCCTGACATCGCTCTTGCCGCCCTGCTGCTCGCGGGTGTGGCTGTTGGTTTCCTGATTGTTAACTGGCATCCGGCCAAGATTTTCTTGGGCGAGGGTGGGTCGCTTCTTTTCGGCTACATCCTGGGCGTCCTGGCGATAATTTCTGGTAGCAAGATCGCGATTGCGCTTCTCATCATGGGCATTCCGATTCTCGATGTTGCTTGGACGATCATTCGCCGCCTGCGGCAGGGCCGGAATCCGTTCCGTTTTTCCGATCAGCGCCATCTTCATCATCGGCTCCTGTCGCTCGGTTTGAGCCAGCGTCAGACGGTCGTAATTTTTTACTTGCTAGCCGCCGTCTTTGGTTCGAGCGGCTTGTTTCTCCAGAGTCGCGGCAAAATTAGCGCGCTTATCCTCCTCGTCTCTCTCATGTTAGTGATAGTCATCTTTTTCGAGCGGCTGGACCGCCGGCGCAATCTATGAAAAGCCTGCTTCTCCAAGTATGCTGTGCGCCCTGCGGCACCTATACGAGCTCTGAGCGTCTGGCGCCGCGCTATGGCCTAACCTGGTATTTTTGTAATCCTAATCTGGTGTCTCAGGAAGAATACGACCGCCGTTTGGAAGCGGTTCAGGCCGTTGCCACTCGTTTTAATTGGCCGCTCATTGTCGAACCGTATGAACATAAGACCTGGCAGATGATGGCGTGCCGCCGATCCGCCGATCCGGAACGCGGCGCGCGCTGTCAGCTCTGTTATCACGGTCGTCTCGCGCAGACCGCCCGACTCGCCCGGGAGAAGGGCTTTGATATGTTCGGGACGACCTTGCTCGTCAGCCCCTATAAGGATACGGCCGCCATCTTGGCTATGGGGTGCAGTTTGGCGGACGTGGCCGGGCCCAAGTTCCTGGCGGAAGATTTTCAGGCAGACGACGGCTATCGCCGCAGTCAGAAAATGGCTAGAGAGCTTGGTCTTTATCGGCAAAAATTTTGTGGCTGCGAATATTCTCTTTCTCCGGAGCTAGCGAAAGAATTAGCGATGAATCAAAATAATAAATTATGAAACGATATATAATAGATACGGCCGGGAAGATCATCTTTGGCAGCGGCCTGCTATTTTTAGTATTGTTTTCTGTCTGTTTGAGGCCAGCTGCGGCCGAGGAGCTGGATTTTGACGGCGATGGTTATAGCGATGAGGTAGAGTTGGCGAGCGGCTACTCGCCCTATAATCCGGAACCGGTCAAGATTACAGTCAGCGATATGGACTCTGACGGCCTGAGCGATTATTGGGAGAGGCAGTTTGGGACTGATCCCTTCCGATCCGATACAGATGGTGACGGCTTCCGTGATCTCGATGAGATTGACCGAGCTTATGATCCGTTGTCTAAAGAAGAAAAAAGATTGTCCCAGTCGATTGAAATCGACCTTAAAAAGCAGTTGATGACTTATTTGGTTGGCGGACGGCCCTGGAAAGAATGGGCGGTTTCAACCGGAAAGACGAGCATGCCGACCCCCAGGGGGGAGTTTAAGATTGTTAATAAATCACTTAAGCCGTGGTCTAGAGCCTACGGCCTTTGGATGCCCTACTGGCTCGGTTTAGGCGGTGATGGGCTCCGTAACGGCTCGATCGGTATCCACGAATTGCCGGTCTGGCCCGGCGGTTATCGGGAGGGAGAGGATCATCTTGGCCAGCCCGTCTCGCACGGCTGCATCCGTCTAGGCGTCGGCGCCGCCCGCTATCTTTATGAACTAGTCGAAGTCGGTACGGCAGTGGTTATTAAATGAAGAAGCGATGTGATATAATGTAATTAAAGTAAGCAAATTATATGTTTAACAAAACGAGAAGATTACTCCTATTGTTACTTATCATGCCGCTAGTCATTTCGGCCTGCTCGCTGCCCTGGAAGAAGAAAGCCCCTGATCAGCCGGTGGTTTTTCCAGCTGTAACCGGCACGGAGGGAGCGGAGGAGGCGGAGTCAGAAGCACCCCTGGAAACCAATCAGATACGGAAGTTTAGCGATTATGAAGAATTAGCCGCTTGGCTGGCCGAGAACAGTAATCCGGAAAGCGCCCTGACGCGCGGTCCGCTCAGTTTCGGCTTGGCCATGGATTCTTCCTCACTTAAGTCTCCGGCCGGAGAAGCGGGCCAGTCGCTGGCGGTGAACAGTTCGGATTATTCCACTACAAACAATCAAGTCAAAGGTGTCGATGAAGCGGACATAATTAAGACGGATGGAAGCCATATTTATGCTTTAGTCCGTAATGAATTATTGATTATCAAGGTCGCGCCGGCGACCGGTTCGGAAATCGTCAGTAAGATCACTTTCCAATCTAGGCCGGAGGACATCTTTATCCAGGGTGACGCCCTGGCTGTTTTTGGCGCTGACGAACAAATTTATAGCCAGCCCTTTTATGAAAGTTTCCGGCGTTATAATCCCTACGCCTTTTTTAAAGTTTTTGATATCAGCGATCCGGTCAATCCCAAAGTGATGCGTGATCTTAGTTTTGAAGGATCATATAAAGCGGCCCGCTTGGTTGGTGACTATGTCTATTTCGTGACCGAAACTTACGGATCATATATCGCGAATGAGCCGCTCGTGCCACGGGTCATCGACGGTGGACAGATCCTCGCTCTTAGCTGTGACGGTGCGGCTAAATGTTTTACGCCGTCCGTCTATTATTTTGATATCCCTTATGATTCATATAGCTTCAATAGCATCACGGCCATTAATCTGAAGGACGCCGCTGAACCAGTGAGCGGCGAGATTTATCTTATGAACGGCGGTCAGAACCTATACGTTTCTGGACAGAATATCTATATCACCTATGCTCAGTATCTGGACGAATATGATCTGGAGCAGCTCGTGAAAAGGGAACTGATTTACGCTCGTCTAAGCGAAGCCGATCAGGAACGTGTCGCTGATATCGAAGCTTCGCCTGGTCATGTCATTAACATCCACGAGAAGAAGATGAAGACCGCGCAGATCATTGATCGCTATCTGGCGTCTCTCACCGCGGCTGAGCAGAAGACGATTGCGACCGAGATTGACGCCGCTTTGGCTAAGAAGTTGTCCGAGAAAGCGGCCGAGATGGAAAAGACCGTCGTCCACAAGATCGCTATCAGCGGCAACCGGCTGGAATATCGGGCGATGGGAGAGGTGCCGGGCCAGCTTCTCAATCAGTTTTCGATGGATGAGAATGGTGAATATTTCCGCTTAGCTACGACTCGGAGTGCCCAATGGTCCCGCCTGAGCGGATCCACCTCCTCTTCCTATAATAATGTATATGTTCTGGACAAGGATCTGAAGATTGTCGGGCGCCTGGAAAATTTGGCCACGACCGAACGCATCTATTCCGTCCGTTTCCTGGGCGACCGCGCCTATCTGGTGACCTTTAAGCAGACCGACCCGCTGTTTGCGATCAGCCTGGCCGATCCAACGAAACCGACGGTTCTTAATGCCATAAAAGTGCCCGGATTTTCTAATTATTTGCATCCGGTCGACTCTTCCGGCAACAAGTTGATTGGTTTAGGGCGAGATACCGAAGAAACGGCCAGTGGCGGCGTAAATGTGAAGGGGTTGAAATTATCCCTTTATGACTTCAGCGACACTGCAAAGCCGCGGGAACTCGATAACTATTTGATTGGCGACTCGTCGAGCGATTCCATCGCTCTAAGCGACCATCGGGCCTTTCTTTATTCCGCCGCTAAGAACATCTTGGTTATTCCCGCCGTGTTGCGCGAGAACGGCCGCCTGAACTTTGCCGGTGCGCTGGTCTTTTCAATCGAGAATGATCGGCTTAGTCTCAAGGGCCGGATCGACCACTCGGTTGGCGGACGCTATACTCAGCCGGATTACTGGAATGGCTACAACTATTACGATAATACGGTTAAACGCAGCTTGTATATAAACGACAATCTTTTCACTTTTTCCAATAAGTTTCTTAAGATTAACAGTCTGGCCGACCTGACGGAACTTAAGACCCTGGAATTGACGGTCGGCGGAGATGATTATATCATTACACCGTTAACGCCGGGTTCGGATCAGGTTGCAGACGGAGAGGGGCCAGAATCTCCGGAAGAGCCACCTGTTTTGCCGGAAGTGCCTGAAGAAGAAGCGAGCCCCGGGGAGGATGTTCCTCCCGCCGAACCTGAAGATGAATGCTGTATAAATTTAAATTAGTATGAATTATCAGCGCTACATCCCGCTTGTCACTCCGCTCGTAGTCTGGCTTCTTAGCCAGGCTTATCTGGTGCGTCCGGCGTTTTTTTACGCTTCGCTGGCGGTTGGCACTCTCCTGATCATCCTTAGCGTGCGCTGTCTTGTCACCCGCAAAAGAGATTGGCTGCTGTTTATGATCGCGCCCGTTCTCCTGTTCCTCAGCCTCGCCGCTTATGTGGCTATCATCATCAGTGACTTTTGGATTCAGACTATATTTATCGCCACTGCCTGGTTTCTCTTTTCATATCTTAAGAATCTTTACTACTATTTTAATGCGGCGGAACAAGAGACAGTTGATAAATGGGCCGCTCAGCTCGACAATCTGTTTATCGCCGGTGGTTTTGTGACCGTCTTCTCAATAACCGGATTCTGGTTCGGCCTGCCGGCCTTTTTAAGTTTATCGCCGGTCGCGACTTTGCCGGTGATCGCCCTAGTTATCCTTCTACTTTTCGTGCAGTTCAGCCTATTTTCGCCGAATCGCTCCCGTCCGCTCGGGCCGACGGCTTTTATGATCGTTATGCTCCTTACCGAATCGGCTTGGGGTTTCTCGCTATTACCTCTGAATTTCAATATCCTCGCCCTGTTTATGGCCATTAGCTACTATTTCGGACTCACCATTTTGCGTCTCAAATGGAGCGGTTCGCTTAACCGCCGGGCGCTGCAACTGCCGCTTCTTCTCAGTTTCTTCGCTATGCTTTTTTTACTCTTAACCTCTCGCTGGCTCTGATTTTCTCTCTAACCAATCAATAATCTTTATGATAAAAATATCTTACCCTGACAAATCATTCTGGAGCATCGTTGTCATCTCGATCATCTGTGGCCTGGCGGCCGGGATACTTGGCGCCATCGCCAGCCGGCTTTATATCATACAGGATTTTTTTCCGAGTGATGTTGATTTATCTAATCTGAGCGCCGCCAGTTCCGGTTTAGTTATTCGCGATCCGCGAAATGTGATAGTGAGTGCCGACGTGAAGGTAGCGGAAACGGTCGACAGCTTACAACCCGTCATTGTCGGAATTTTTGAGGCGTTAGAGACGGACGAGACATCTGATTACTACGACCTAGAAAAACCGCTCTTTACTGGCTTGATCATTACGGCTGACGGCTGGGCGGTGGCGCAGCCACCAGCCGAAAGGAAGAAAGATTTTACCGTTGAAAATTATGTGGCCATCGCTAGCGATCGCCGTCTATATAGCATCGACCGCTTGGCCGCCTTATCTGGTCTGCCTGGCGATCCGTTAATCTTCCATTTGTCCGGAGCAGCCAATTTACCCGTTAAGAAAATCGTTTCTCGCGCCGAGCTCAGTCTGGGGGAGACTCTTCTGGTTGTGACCGGCCGCCGCTCGGTCTGGCCGACTGTCCTGACTTCCTTAACCAGACCGGCGGCTATCCTGTCGAGCGATAGTTTGAGCGCCCGCCTGACCCTTTTAAATATCGATGCCAACGACTGGCGGAATTCTTTCGTCTTTGACATGGCCGGTAATTTGGTTGCCGTTATCTCCGGAGACGAGACGATTACGCCAGCCTTTTCTTATAACTCACTGCTAGCTGATCTTACTCAGGCACAGCCTGTGGCCCGTCCTTCACTCGGTGTCAATTACTTAGATTTGAGCGCTGTCAGGATGCCGGCGTTGAATCTGGAACGCGGTGCTTTGATCTATCAGAGCGGAAATCAGCCGGGAGTGGTGAAAGGCGGTCCGGCGGAAGCCGCCGGGCTGGAGGACGGAGACATAATAACCTGGGTTAATAATCAGGAAATTAATGCCGAGCATGATCTAGCCGATTTAATTACCGGATATCGCTCCGGTGACAAGATTACTCTGACCTATATCCGCGCCGGCCAGGAAAAAACCGCCGCCGTTGAGTTAGGAGTATCAAAATAGTTATGACTATCCGCTCGCTATCTAGAATCAAACAGTGGGCCGGCAAGCGTGTTTTATTGCGGCTCGATTTGAATGTGCCGCTAAGTGGCGGTCGGATCATCGACGATCTTCGTTTGCGCGAATCCCAGGAAACTATTGAATATCTGGTCTCGCGCGGAGCGCGGGTGGTGATTATCAGCCATTTAGGCGAGCCGACCGCCGGTTTCGATGCCGCCTTTTCTCTGCGGCCAGTCGCGCAGCGTCTTCGTCGTCTTTTAAAGCGGCCGGTTAAATTTTTAGCGGGGGAAATATCGGCCGACGCTTTTAAAAAGGCCGATCGTCTCAAAAATGGCGATATCCTCCTACTCGACAACCTGCGCTTTTCATCGGCTGAATATCAAAATGATGTTCGCTGGGCGCGTTGGCTCGCGGCTCTGGGTGAAGTATATGTGAATGACGCTTTTAGTGCTTCGCACCGCCGCCAGGCTTCGCTGTCGGCCATTAAGAAATATCTGCCCGCTTACGCCGGTTGCCACCTAGAAAAAGAAGTGCGGGCGCTCGAGAAGGTTCGTCGTCCTCAGAAGCCTTTTGTCCTGGTTCTCGGCGGCGTCAAACTCAGCACCAAAGCGCCGCTCATCGCCAAATTCTATTCGGCCGCGGAAAAGATTCTGATCGGCGGGGCGCTGGCCAATTATTTCTTCAAGCAGCAGAAACTGGAAATCGGCCGATCGCATTATGAAAATCCGGACGATCCTTACGCGCAGAAGGATTTAGCTGTCCATTTTAGAAAGCTGACCAGTCGGAAAGGCTGGCAGAAAAAAATAATATTGCCGGCGGATGTCGTAGCGCTCGGGAAAAATGAGCGGCTGCGGGTGGCGCTCCCGTCTGATATCCATAAAGATGAAACTATCCTGGATATCGGCCCGGCGACGATCGCCATTTTTGCTCGCGATATAAAACGAGCGCGGACTATCGCCTGGAACGGACCGATGGGACAGTTTGAGGATCGCCGTTTCCGAACGGGGACGGTAGCGGTCGGGAGCCTGATCGCCGCGCGCTCATC
>CAZLGE010000039.1:0-6980 GCA_964559375.1 uncultured Gammaproteobacteria bacterium
GTGAGGGGCAGTCCTTCATAGCGGGACGGCAGGACAAAGATGTCAAATCCGGAAAAATAAGGGCGAGCCGGCTCGACCGGTATGATGAAAACCGAACGGCCAAGATCAAGCGACACGATCAGACTACGGAGTTTCGCTTCCTCCTTCCCGCTCCCCAGGACAATCAGGCGCGCCGCCGGTTCACGCTTCAGCACTTCCGGCCAGACGCGGATCAAAAATCCAAAGTTTTTCGGATAAGCCAGGCGCCCGACCGATCCGATGATCAGAGCGTGATCGAGATTTTGGTTGACGACGGTACTTAGATAAGCCCGCGCTTCGCCGCGCGACAAACTCGGCTCATGCTTCTCTATCCCGTTATAGATCATCTCCGCCGACCGACCCAGACCCATGGCCGCCGCCTCCGCCATATTGGCGCGACAGACAAATACCGTCTTATCGATCAGCCTTAACAGACATCGAAAAACCAACTGGTAAGCCAAGCGCTTTAGCGCGCCAATCTCGTAGTTTTTGTCCAGGATAGACAAACCATGGACGGTAAATACCGTTTTGATCTTGAAGCCCAGGCCGCCAAGGGCAAGGACGCCGAGAAGAGCGTGCGAGCTGTTGAAATGGACGACATCCGGTCTTTCGCTCTTCAGGACGCGTCGGAGTTCTTGAATGTAACGGCCGGCGGACAAAGGATTGTTCGAGGCCGCTAGGCTAGTCAGCCGAAAAAATTTTGCTCCGCTACCCTGGAGATTGGCGGCGAGAAAATCGCCGGCACCGGCTGCTACGGTAACATCGTGTCCCTCGCTGGATAAAAAGCGCGCCAAGCCGATCAGAAAAACCTGGACGCCGCCCACGGAAGCCTTAGTTGTTATCAGCCAAATCTTCATGACGAGAAGGATAAAAAATAAATATTATCATCGACGAATAGGATATCAGTGTCGCCCAGGCAGCGCCAAGTATCCCGAAGCGTGGTATCAACCATATATTCAAGAGTATATTGGCGATCATCGGCAAGAAACTGCTCCAAAATATCAGACCGAGACGATTTTCAGCCATGAACCTGTACCACAGGGCGGAAACCAAGAACCAACCAAGAGTCGACCACACATAAACGGCGGCGGCCGGCGCGGCACCCAGATACGCGGCGCCAAACAGTTGGCGGATAAAGAAATCCGCTCCCCAGGAAAGGGGTAGAGCGATAAGGATGGCGAGCACCAGGAGGAAGACATAGAGGCGCTTCAGGCGGCGGTGATACTGGCCCAAGTCGGCTGTCCGGGCATTAATGATAGCAGGAAAAAGCGAAGCGCAGATAACTCCCGGAATGAAGTACCAGACTTCCGTAAGTTTTACCCCAGCCGCATAGAGCCCGACAGCGGCAGATGACAGATAGCTGCCGATCATAACCTGATCAATCTTGAGAAGAACAAAAGAGGAAAGTCCGGAAAGGAGAAGCGGCCAGGAAGACGCCAGCAACTTCCGCACCATAGTAGAGCTGACTTGCCAGCGACCGACCGGCAAATGGCGGCCCAGATAGATGCTAGTCAAGATAGCTCCTTGAATCAGGACTTCGAGGGCATAGATGCCGACCAGCCAGACAAGCCCTTGACCGCTCAGTATCACCGCCGCTTTCAGGGCCGAACCGATAACCGCCGTCAGGATCTGGGCTTTCACGCTATAGCGCGATTCCACCCGCGAGCGGAAAAAGATGTCGATGATATTGAAAGCGGAAAAAATATAGCTTAGGGCGATCAAACTGACCAGTATCCGGCCCAGGCCGTCTGGTATCAGCCACCAGGCGGCAACCGTGGCTGCCAGCCAAGCGATAAAACCGCTCGCGGCCTTGATAGCCAGACCGGAACCGAGCAGCACGCTACTCTTCTCCGGATATCTGACTAAATCACGCGATAAAATACCATCCACGCCCAAGCCGGCAATCATCGAGAACAGGCCAGCGAAACTCAGGCTATAGCTGAAAAATCCGTAATTATCCGGTCCTAGGTATCGTGCCACCCAGGCGCCCACCAAAAAAGACATGGCCAGAGAAAAGATCTGGCCGCCCATCATCCAGCCGGTATTATAAAAATAGCGGCGGAATCCCCGTTCCTTTATAAACGGCTGCCAGGCGGCAGGAGCGGAGCGGCCGATTTGTTCCAGGAGATTTTCCAACATAGATCGTTATCACTTAAGACTTTCTGATCCGTAAACTCCGGCCAGAATGTCGATATCTTTACCGCTCTTGTTGAGCAGCTGGATATTCTTCTTCTCGGCGGCCTTGAGTAGGGCGACGCCGTCAGGATCGTGGCCGAGCGAACTTGTCAGAGTGCTGAGAGTGGCGAAGTCCTTAATAAAACAATGGCCGCCCGCTCCTCGGCCGACAACCCCCTGTTTATCAGAGGCCTGGATCGGATTAAGATGGCTGGATCCGATACGCGGGTCAGCTGCGAAACCGGCCTTAACCTTCTCCCAATCGGCTCCGAGAACGCCGGCTAGATCATAAAAAATATTCGCGTAGATTAGTTTCAGGAAGAGAAAACCATTGGCCGCGTACTTAACCAGCTCGGCTTCGGCCGCGGTAACAATCATATCAAGAGGTGAGGGTGGCAGGATCGCCAGGATCTCCTCGGCCCGGCGCCGATACTCGGCGTCATCGCGCGGACAACCGATAATATTTCTCGTCGGATGAGCCGCGTCGTAGGCCGCATTCTTTTCCGTCAAAAATTCTGGAGAATGGAAAATAAAAATATCGGGATAGATATCCTGCAGCTTAGCGCAAGTGCCGGGCACGATCGTCGATTTAATAACTGCCGTCTTGCCGGATCCAACCAGCGACAGGGCTTCCCTGACAATGGAGTCACTAAACCCAGCGGGAGTTGTCGGCGTGGGAACGGCGATAAAAACGATATCGCAGCCGGCGATCTTATCCCGGTTATCGCGATATTCCGGTTCCAAAGAATAACGGACTACTTCAAAACCACGGGCGCTGAAGTCATCGGCATAATTTCGACCGATAAAGCCTTGGCCGATAAAACCAATTCGGGGGTCCAGGGACATAAAAATTGTTGCTTGAGATTATTAAAGCTGTCCTCTTAAGGAAAGATCGCATCGCTAGATGCTGGTAAGCACAGCATAATTATAATAAAAAACGGCGGAAATAACAATTTTCCGCCGTTTCCGTCTTCTAACATATACTATGGTTTAACCCTATCTAGAGAGTGCCAGAAAATCAGCCGGACAAAGAGGGGCTTATCGGCGCCAAATATACTTAGCAAACTGCCAAACATATTTGGCGGCCAGGAGCAGGATGAAAAAGTAAAGGAGATACTGGATAACCAACATTATCCAGACAATCAAGTTGACGCTGATATCTTGGAAAATGCTGTTTATGTCCTGGACAAATTCCCTTAGAGCCGCGCGCCAAGATTCTTTCAGGCTCTCGCCGTCAAAATACTTGTTCTCCCAGATATTCAGATAAAAATACGTATATTCTAAACGGTCCAGTTGTTCCGCTTTCAGGCGACCGATCTGATCCAGCTGGGTACTGATATTAATACGCTCTTGAGTTAGTCTTTCTATGATATTGACCTTGCTATCAATAATCTTAGCCAGACTTCCCGCATCCCGGGCTTGAGTGGCGAGGGTGGTCACTTCATCATAGGCGCTAATAGCCTTAGACAAAGTCTCATCGATGGCAGCCAACTTATTTTCTAAAATCTGCGTTTGATTGGTAAAATCGTCAACCCGATTCTTGATGGTCCGAGTATTCTCGCTGAGCTCTTCTGGATCAAGACTATTTATGAAACCGAGAATCTCGGCCGCGCTCCCGATCTTGACCTTGAAAGTATAATCGCAACCGCGATCGTACCGGCTGGCGCTCTCAAAAATGACATCATCCCGGTCCTTTAGGCCGCTTACCGCCGCGCAAGTGTCCTCGAGACGGCGAGTCTCGATACGTGCGCGGTAATCGGTAACTTCGTAAGCTTCGGCGTCGCTGCCAGTCGTACCAGCGACATTTCGGGGCGATAACGACGAGACGCTTTCCTCGACAGCCATCTCCCCTTTGAGATAAGATCCGGCCACATTGAAGGAGCCCGAGTCGCCCGCTATCTGACTGGCGCTATTACGCCAAACCCGGAACGGAGCGGCCACCAGATTGATGACAATGACAATCAGAATTATTCCTAGAAGTGCTAGGCCAGCGATCTTAAAGATCTGTTTCAGGCTAAGCTTATTAAGCCATTCCATAGTTTTATATGTTAATTTATAAATAACGAGATATTTATAGTTTAATTATACCAGAACCGGCTAAATAAAAAACCCCGCCGATATATGGCGGGGCTTAGGGAAAATGGAAAATCTTTCCTTCAAATCTTGATATAGATGTCGGTCAGGCCACGGTAGCCTTGATCCGAATCTAAACCGTATCCGACAATCCATTCTTCGCCGATTGTGTAGCCCAGATATTTGATCAAGAAATCCAATGGACCATGGGTTTCTTTAAGACACAGGGCGCAGTAGCTGATGCTCAAGGGCGGTGACGCCAGATTCTTTAGATAAGTATCTAAAAAATTCATGGTGCAGCCTTCATCCACGACATCTTCTACGATGATAAGATCCCGGCCACCTAGATCGGCGTGCGGATAGCTGAGAAATTTAACCTCGCCGCCTATTTCGTCGCCCAGATAGCGCTTCAGACCCACGGTATCGACATGGTGCTGAAAATCTATGCGAGCTAAGGCCTGAGAAAGATCGACACCCAGGTATAATCCGCCAGTCAGGACAATCATCAAGATGGGCGGGGTATCGGCTGGTCGGTAGTCAGCCTTGATCAGCGCGGCTAATTCGGCTACTCTCTCCAGAATTTCCTGTCGGGAGAAAAGGATCCGATAATTATGACCGTTTATCCGCAAAGTTCCGTTTTCATCATTCATTTTTACCTCTCATTATTTAAGGACTATTTGATTGCCACAATCTAACATCTTTACCAAGTAATGTAAAGGTTATCAAGCGTCGTATTTTTTCTGAAAATCTTCCCCGTCATCATATCCGGAAAACTCCCGCCGCTTTTGATCATCATGCGTAATAAACCCGGGCTTATCTTCGTGCATAATCCCGCACCAATACTTCTCCGTCCGCCCGGCGATTTCTTTGGCATACAACAGAAAACCGTTCACATAGCCGCAGTACATACAATTTAGCTTTTCCAAACCAGTTAAATACTGGAGTCGACCCCGATCCATAATCTGGATGTACTGCGAACGTTTCACCGCCTCTAAGCCGTAGAAGGGGAAACAGACGGCCTGATAAATAGTTACCATGATATCAAGAAAACAGACGGCGATAAGTGGCGCCCAGATAAAAGGCGTCGAAAGCAGATGGCGAAAGTAGCGGCGGTCCTGGTATTTTCGATAATTCATATTAGTGATTAACAGAATATGGTTCTAAGCTAAAATAATCATAGCCGCTTCATATTTTGACTTTATTAATTTTCTTGAACTCTCAAATTGAAGCTGATTATACTTATTCGTTAATTTTTGTCTTACTGAATCTTTCGCTTCACCCTGGCTTTTATTCTCATAAATAAAAGCGGCTTTAAAAATTCCGGAAATGTTATCAAAATTGCTTAAAACATCAGCCTCAACTAAAATCTGCTCTTCTAGGCTGCTCCGAATGTTGTTTTTAGAGCCACGATGATTGAGAATACAAAGCTTAACCAATTCTATTTTTTCTTGCGGATAATTTAATTCCTTTAATTTATCCTCGGCAACCTTAGCGCCAGTAATATGGTGATCTTCTCGCCCATACATTATAGAGCCGATATCATGTAACCAAGCAGCCAACAAAATAACTTCTTTATCTCCCCCTAGTTCATTCGCTAGTTTCTCGGCATATTCCGCGACAGGGATAAAATGAAAAATAAACGGCTCGTAGCCGTATTTACTACTAGGTTTTTTACACTCGGACTCAACAAAATTTTTTATTTCTTCAATTATGTTCATATGTGCACAAAATAGCACTTTAGTGCTATTTTGTAAATCTGCAAAAAAGGGTGGGGCGTAGTGGGAACGGTTTTATTTAATCTAGTTCTATTCTAGCTATTTCATTTGCAAAAAGACGCTCTGGCCCAGAATCAATCTCATATAAAGCTAATACATTGAAATTAACTACTTTAACCTCAGGCAAGACGACATCTTTTACTTGTCCGCGCAATAAGGTCATATGAATTTTGTATTCATCTCCTTCCCATTCAGGATTTTTTGTCACAATTCTTCCATCCAAATCATTACCTAATGATGTATGGGCGTATTTCATTTCATCAGAGGCGCCAATCAACACTAGGGCATCATTCATTCTTTCTTCGCCAATAAAATTAACCCTAAATTTTTTTAATCTTAATTTTTTAAAATAGTTAACTAAATCAATTTCCAAAAAATCACCGCTAAGTATAAATCGGCGCTTAAAAGTAACATGAGGTGGCAAATTATCGACTAAAACCTGGTTAGATACATCTGCCCTTAATTTTTCTATATCATCACCTATTTTCTTCTCTGGTAATGCTATAATAGTATAATTTTTCATAACTTTAAAATTATGTATTTTATTATATCATCTCGCTTCAAAGCGATAAACTCCCTATTAAAAATAGCCCTTGTTTGAATGAACTGGACTATTTACAAACTGCGGAGAGTGAGGGGCGCTATCAGAACTGAAATGAGACAGAATCCCAATCAATTTAGATAATTTTATTTTGTGTCTCCATATATAGCACGTGGTGTCTGAGATTGACAAAATTTTATAAACACTAATTTGCCTTAATATGGTACAGCATTTTTAATCAGTTGATAATTATAAGAAAAGGAATCTAGAAATCTTCTTAAGATTTCCGGGGAATCACTAACCATAACCGCTTCATCATTCGAATAAGAGCCGCCCATGCTCCAATTATTGGTGCCAAATAATATTTTTTTATCATCAATTATTAATACATGGTAATG
>CAZLGE010000040.1:0-6823 GCA_964559375.1 uncultured Gammaproteobacteria bacterium
CCAGAAGAGAGCCAAGAAATTTCCCAGGATCGGTCCGAGTTCTCTCGTTGGATTAAACTTGAATTTTTTTATCAGTTCAGCCAGAAGAGGATCGTCATAATCTCCAGCGATATAGAGGTGATCCACTGTCGGCGTGGCTAGGCGGCAATCATTGCTGACCGATCCGCCAAAACGCAGCGTTCGGAAGCAAGCGGGGCAGAGCCAAGCGCCTTCGCGACGGCAGCTCAGACAGACGATGGGAAAGAGGAGATCCTTGAGAAATGAAAGTAACATAAAGATAAAATAAAAATAAACTGAACGACTAGTTTTAAAAACACGAAGCCCGCCATTATAGGCGGGCGGGAGCAAACTGAGATTTTTAATTAGTTATTGCAGCCGGATCTGATATAATTGGCCGGTTTTTTTATCCGTGAAGTACAGGTAACCATTGGCGGGTGGAACAAGGATCTCCGATATGTTGTAGGTACCATCGGGGACGGCGATGAGTTCCTGAGTGCCATTTACCAGATCGATCTTATAGAGGTTGTCCCTGGTCTGGTCGGCCAATTCCGGGAACAGGCCGGCGCCTCGTTCTAAAGTTTCCGGGACGGCGCAGTAGACAGTGGTGTTGGCGGCAAAAGTGCATTTAGAAGCCCAGGTGCTTAGACTCAGGTTGCGGCGGTTCTGGCTGATAGTATCACCTTTAGCATCGACTATCCAGAGATTCGGGTTGAGGTTGGTGTCCGTGCTGTAGACGCTATAGAGTAGGCGGTCTCCTTCTGTTGACCATTCCGGTTGGAAGCCGCGTCCCTCGATGACCGTCGACTTAAAGTTCTCGTCGTTAAGTCCGACGAAGAAGAGCTCCTGGCGGTTGAAATCTATTCCCTCGGTGTACATGGCGATGATCTGATTATTGGGTGACCAGGAAGAATAGACTGCTTGGCCGTTGGTGCCGATATTTTCGATAGCCGTCGCGCGCGAACCGTCGTCACTAGAGACAACGAGCCAGTTATTTTCTGGATCGAGACCTAGGCTTTTAGATACGATCTGGTTGCTCGAAGGAGAGAAGGAAAAATCTTGCCAGTGGGCGGGCAGGGTCACCTGCTGTTTGGTTGAGAAATTATACAGTATTTTGTTGCCGTCCGGGTATTCCAGAATCGCGCGATCTTTGTCTGGTGCCCAGGTCACGCTCTTAACATTATGAAAGATTCGGTCAGACAGGCGTACCGGCTGTCCGGTCTCGTCAATCCGGTAAAAACGGCCGTCATTTTTATCATAATACTGGACGCCACCGTTCTTAGATAAGGTCGGGTTTAGGATTGTCGACTCGGTAAGAGGCTGTGTCTTAGTGAGCCCGCCGATAGCCACGGGACTGGGGGCGTTTGGATCAGGCGCGCCGGTAATTGACCCGCTATCGGGCAAGGCGCCTGGCCCGCCTGCTCCTTCACCGGTTAACGGACCGCCCGGTCCGGCCGCGGGGAACAACCCGCCGCCGGCCGGTGGTTCCGTAACTGGCGCCTCGGCAGGAGCCGAACGGAAGAACACCGCCCAGAGCAGGTAAGCCATGATGGCGACGAGGATTAGGAAGCCCGCGATCAAAAAAATCTTTTTGTAACGGCTGAAAAAATTCATGGATTCGTTTCTTGTTTAATGTTTTCAAATATTATATAATCATTATATATCAACCCAGAAGATAATTCAATTTAAAAGGGAACTTCCCAACCCATACTTATGAGCCCCTTTTCCTTCGGCGGGGACAATCTTTTTTTAGGTATCGATATCGGCGACTCATCTTTAAAAATGGTCGAGCTCCGGAAGAAGAATCGTCAGATCCATTTGGTCAATTACGCTTTCAGCGAGAATGTTAGCGAGATCAATTTCATGAAGGTCGATGATATCAACTATCTGGCGAACGCCATCACTAAAGTCAGGACCGAAGCGGGTATCTTGGGCCGCAAGGTGACGGCATCACTGCCGACTTTTTCCGTTTTCTCCTCGATAATCAATGTGATGAGTACCGATAAGAAGAGCCTGGCCGCCGCGGTGAACGAGGAGGCCAAGAAGGTGATTCCTCTTCCTCTTGAGGAGATGACTCTCGATTGGAAGATCGTCCCCGACGCGAAAGGGAAGATTCCGTCCAAAGGTAATCTGAGTATCTTCCTGACCGGTTCGCCCAAAAAGCTGGTGCGCAAATATATCGATATTTTCAAAGCGGCCAAACTAGAACTCGCTAGCCTCGAGACCGAAACTTTTTCTCTGGTCAGGTCGCTTCTGGGTAACGATAAGTCCACCGTCATGATCGTCGAGATTGGTGCTAATAGCACGGATTTTTCCATCGTCCGGGAGAGCATCCCCGTTCTCAACCGCAGCCTGGCGGTTTGCGGTTCGACCGTTACGAAGGTCTTGGCGGAAAAGATGGGCGTGCCTTTTGCCCAAGCTGAACAGTTCAAACTGGATCTCAGTCTTAGTTTGAGCGTCGACAATCGCGAGGAGTTGCCGCAGCTTATTGCCAGGACGCTCGAGCCGGTCGTGACCGAGATTCTGTATATGATCGACTTCTTCCGTTCGCAGAACAATGGCGAGATCGAGAAGATCATCCTTTCTGGCGGCAGTGCCATGCTTCTGAACCTGGCCGATTATTTTTCCAAACGCCTCAACCTTAAAGTTATCGTTGGTGACCCCTGGAGCAGGATCCATTACCCAGATGAATTGAGACCCGTCCTGTCCGAAGTGGGGCCGAAGCTGGCGGTCGCCATCGGTCTGGCTATGCGTGAGATCGAATAAGAGCTTATGTCTTTTTTTCAGAAAAAAATCAAGAAAGAAGAAGCTAAACATTCGTCGGCCAACGCCGAGCGGCACCACGCGGCGCCATCGGCCGCCTCTTTTCATAATCCCAAGATCCTGGAGGTCAATCTGATCAAGGATGAAGCCAGTGTCAGTTTCGATTGGAACCGAAATCTCTTGATACTCGGTCTAGTTCTCGTTCTCGGCGCGCTTCTGACGGCGGAGGCTTATTGGGGCTTAAATGGCTGGGAAGAGCGGGAAATTGCCCGGGTCGCTCCTTTGGTCGCCGAAACTGATCGTCTCAACGCTGAAGTAGCTAAGTTGCGAAACGAAGCGGCGCCCGCCCTGTCTTATCAGGAAAAAGCGGCGGTCTTCAGCGAACTTCTCGATAACCATGTCTATTGGAGCGGCTTCTTTACCTGGCTGGAGAAGAATACCTTAAGTACTGTCAAATTCGAGAGTTTTAACGGCGACCTCACCGGCGAGTATGATCTGCAGGCGACCGCTTCTTCCTTTAGCGATGCTTCCTGGCAGACCAAGGCCCTGCTCAATGATCCGGCTGTCCAGAGCGTCACGATTAAAGAAGTAAGCGGCCAGAATAAGAATGCGGGGTCTGGGGAGACCGGAGTCTCTTTCGGCCTGAGCTTCAAGGTCAAGCCGGAAATTTTTAGAAAATAATATGGCGACCCGTCCGGTAAAAAATCAGAACACTCTCAATCGCTGGCTGAACCGGTATTTTTCGGCGCTAATCGCCCTCGCCTTAGTTGTGTTCTTGCTCCTGTCTTATTTTTTCTTGATCGGTCCGAAAGTCTGGGCAACCCAAGAGGCGATCCGCCTCAATCTGGAACAGCAACAGAATATCTATGCGATCAGCCGCCAGAAGCTGGCTAATTTGCAGGCGCTCACAGCGATGTATCAGAAGATGAATGTGGGCGATCTGCAAAAATTTAACAGTGTTCTTCCTGATGACTATCCGCCGGAGAAGCTTTTTGGCGAGCTGGAAGAGATGATCAGTCGTGGCGGTTGGATAATCAGCACTATCGCGCTTCGGGACGTCAGCGAGGGGGTAGTGTCCGGCGCGACGGTCGGAGCGGACGGTCAAGAAGTCGCCCCTATTATTCTGATCGGTTCGCGTAGTGCCAATCTGGGCCGGATCGACGTGGAAATTTCAATTAAGGCGGTTGACTACACCGGCTTTAAGAATCTGGTCCGGATGATTGAAAGCAACCTGCGCCTGTTTGACATCACGAAGGTAGATTTTTCGCCGGGTGAGAATCGGGCCATATTGGTTCTCACCACCTATTATTATAAGAATATCCGCTGATATGCACAGTAGTTTACGTTTCATCCTCTATTCTCTAGTCGCGCTCATGATAGCGGCAGCCGTCGGTTTCTTCATTTTCCGCGAACCGCTGCTTCAGGCCGTGAGTCCATCGGTCGATCTGACCGCCTGGTCCTCGTCTCTTGTAGTGACGGCCGAAGTGGGGCCCTCCGCGGAAATACTCAAAACGCCGGCTCTCGCCGATCTCACAAACTATGCTCCCACCTTTGATTTCGAACGCATCTGTTGGCGTCCGAACTCGGTGGTGAGTAGTAATGAAGAAGGAACGGTGTCCGCGCCTGCCGGTTGCCGGCAAGGGAACAGCCTGCCTTTTCTCAACAAGAAAGAATAGCTGCAAACTATGGATAAGAATGAACAGCTGATAACTCTGCTGGAGCAGGATAAGATAATTACCGCCGACCAGGCGGCTGGAGCCAGAGAAGCGGTCCTGAAAAAAGGGGACCTCGTTGCTTTTTTATTGGAAAAGAAGCTGACTAATGAGGAAAAAATTACCGAACTACGCGCCCAGATTTCTAATCTGCCTTATGCCAACCTACTCAACGAAGAAGTTCCTGAAAAAACTCTAAATTTCTTGCCGGAAGAAATTGCTAAGACCTATCGCGTTATCTGTTATGGTCGCGAAGGGCGAGTCCTTAAGGTGGGTCTTCTGGAACCGAATCTCAAAGCCATGGAGGCGGTCAACTTCCTGGCTAATGACGATAAGCTGCAGGTCGAATACGCCCTCATCTCCCGCGGCAGCTGGGAGAAAATTTTTAAACAGTATCAGAAGATTGAGGAAGAGATCGCTGGTGCTCTTGAGGTGCGGGCCAAGGAAGAAGGCGAAGACCTGGTGGCCGTCAAGAGCGAGAATGAAGAGCTGAGTACGGAAGACATCAATAGCGCTCCGGTTTCCCGCATCGTATCGGTCATCATCCGCCATGCCGTCGAAGCCCGCGCTTCCGATATCCACATCGAGACCTTCGGCAAAGAAAGCCGCGTCCGTTACCGGATTGATGGAATTTTGCATACTTCGCTGACGCTACCCAAGAGTATTCATAACTCGATCATCGCCCGTATCAAGGTTCTGGCCAAGCTCAAGCTCGACGAAACCCGCGTCCCTCAAGACGGGCGCATCCGGCTGATTGTTAATAATCGCGAAATCGATTTCCGTGTCTCCTCTTTGCCTCTCGCCCAGAATGAGAAGATAGTCATGCGCATCCTAGATGTTTCCCGCGGCGCGCCCGGCCTCGAAGAGCTTGGTTTCAACAAGCTCGCGCTCCGGCGCATCGGGGACGGGATTAAAAAGACGAGCGGCATCTTTCTTGTGACCGGGCCGACCGGTAGCGGTAAAACGACGACGCTCTATTCTCTGCTCAATATCCTCAACCAGGAAGGGGTGAATATTTCCACTCTCGAAGATCCGATCGAATACGAGATTAGAGGCATTAACCAATCTCAGGTCCGTCCCAAGATCGGTTTCTCTTTTGCCAACGGGCTCCGGTCTCTCTTGCGTCAGGACCCCAATATAATCATGGTCGGCGAAATCCGCGACGAAGAGACCGCTGAATTGTCCATCAACGCTTCGCTTACCGGCCATCTCGTCTTGTCCACCCTCCACACTAATGACGCCCTGGGCGCGGTTTCCCGCCTGCTGGATATGAAGATTGAGCGCTTTCTCCTTTCCTCCACCCTGAAAACAGTGGTCGCTCAGCGGCTCTGTCGTCGTCTCTGTGAACACTGTAAGGCGGCGACGAAGCTTAGCGTTGAGGCGGAACAGGAGATCGCCTCCGAGCTCCAGGCGGCGCCACCGGCCGTTGTCAAAGAAGAGATGGACGGTTTCGACCCGGCCGCCCCGCTGGCCTTGGGCAAGCCGAATAAGGCGGTTGGCTGTCCGCGCTGTGAGAACACCGGTTATAGCGGTCGTGTCGCCATCTCCGAGGTGATCGAGATAAACGATGAACTACGCGAACTTATCGATAGCGGGGAAAAGGGTCTGACGCTCGAAACGGTCAAGAAAGTCCAGGATTTCCTATCTATCAAGCAGGACGGCATGATCAAAGTGCTCCAAGGCGTTACGACTATCGAAGAGGTGCTCCGTGTGATTGAGAGTTAAAAGTAATTTATGCCAATTTACAGTTATCAAGCGGATAGTGCTACTGGTCGGACCAAGCGCGGCTTGGCCGTCGGTTTATCTGAAGGCGAAGTCATTTTCAAGTTGCGTAAGAAAGAGCTGGCGGTCACTGCCATAAAAGACGTGACCAATGAACCACTCAGCCGTTTTTTGCGCCTGATCTCACCTATTAAGAGTCGGGATCTAGTTATTTTTGCCCGGCAGTTTTCGGTTATGATTTCCGCCAACGTGCCCGTGGTGGAGTCGCTTCTTGTCCTGGTCGATCAGACAGGCAACCTGACACTCAAGAATATGATTGCCGAGATCGCGTTTGACGTCGATAGCGGTTCTTTCCTGTCCGACGCCCTATCCAAGCACCCCCGGGTTTTTTCCGAGCTGTTTGTAAACATCGTCCGCTCCGGTGAAACTTCGGGCCGCCTCGATGAGGTACTAAATTACCTGGCGGACGAGATGGAAAGTAATTACGATATGATTGCTAAGATCCGGGGAGCCATGATTTACCCGGTCTTCATCATCACCGCCCTTTTCGGGGTCGGTATCGTGCTCATGGTTTATGTTATTCCTAATTTGACGGTTATCCTGCTAGAAACGGGAGCCGATCTCCCGTT
>CAZLGE010000041.1:0-6440 GCA_964559375.1 uncultured Gammaproteobacteria bacterium
GGCTTGGAGTTGACCAAGATGTCGGCTTACGTGGATTGGATTTCTACTGCCGGCGGAGCTTTGCTTTCGTATATCGGTGGCGCGAAAATGCCGGGCTTAGTGGGAATAATCAAAGATTAAACATATGGCAAAAATAAAAGAGATTCGGGCGCGGGAGATCTTAGATTCGCGCGGCTATCCGACAATCGAGGCGACAGTCGTTCTCGATAAAGGCTTGAGCGCTTCGGCTAGCGTGCCAAGCGGCGTTTCAACGGGCAGCCATGAAGCTAAGGAGTTGCGTGACGGGGATAGCCGCCGTTATCGGGGCAAGGGAGTTTTAAAAGCGATCGGTAAGATACACGATATAATCGCGCCGGCTGTGAGCGGACTGAAAGTAGAGGATCAGCCGGCTCTCGACGCCCTCCTGCTAGAGCTTGATGGTACTCCGGATAAGCGTAATCTGGGCGCCAACGCGATGTTGGCCGTCTCTTTGGCTGCCGCTCGTGCGGCTGCACTCAGTGCTAAGCAGGAACTCTATGTTTATTTGGGAGAAGCTTACGACCTAGGACGGCCGTCGATACCCGTGCCGCTTTTTAATATTTTTAACGGCGGTAAACATGCCGACACTAATCTTGATTTTCAGGAGTTCCTGATTATTCCCGAGCGTCGCACCGCCGCAGAAATGATTCGGGTGGGGGCGGAAATATTCCATGAACTGGGCGATGTCCTTAGAGAATCAGGATATGACACTGATACCGGTAGCGAGGGAGGCTATGCGCCTGAACTTGATTCCAGTATTGAAGCGCTAGAGATGATCATGGCGGCGGCTCTTCGGGCCGGCTATCAGCCCGGCAAGGACGTGCGGCTCGGAATTGACGTCGGCTCCTCCGTCTTATATGATAGCGAGAGTAAAAAATATGTATTTCCGCTTGATCATGCTTATTTTCATAGCGCTAGTCTGATTGGCCTCTATAATGAATGGCTAAAAAAATACCCGATTGTTTATCTGGAAGACGGACTGGCCGAGGACGAATGGTCCGGATGGCGCGAATTGACCGCCGAACTCGGTGGGCGGATGATGATCGTCGGTGATGATCTTTTCGCTACCAGTGAGAACCGTCTGAGGCAGGGAATAGCGGAAAAAGCTGCCAATTCGATAATCATCAAGCCCAACCAAGCTGGGACTCTGACGGAGGCCGTTAAATGTCTCAAATTGGCTAAGCGGCATAATTATCGGATCATCGTTTCCCATCGGAGCGGAGAAACGGTTGATGATTTCATTGTCGATCTGGCCGTGGCGTCTGGCGCCGACTACTTGAAGGCTGGGTCGCTGTCGCGTGGTGAGCGCCTGGCCAAGTATAATCGTCTACTCGCGATCGCGTCGCTCTTAAACGAATAGTCTATGCCTGAAATATCAAACTTAATCAGTAGCGGAGAACCCGATGAGGATCCTTACCGGCCGCGGCCGGTCGTCCTACTACTAATCGACGGTTGGGGTATCGCCCCGGCTGGCGAAGGTAATGCCATTACCGGCACACCGACTCCGATTTTGAACGAACTGGTTAGGGTTTACCCGGTATCGGCCCTCAAGACCGGACCGGCTGATTGGAATTTACGCTATCTGTCGTTAGGCGCGGGCCGCGAAGCCGACCGGGAGGATGATAAGCCGGTCACCACCCTGACCGCCGAGATTTCCCGGGCCGGTCTGAGACAAATTAAAATATCTGATTCCGAAAGATTCGCCGCCCTTACCTATTTTTTTAACGGTTTGGAAGAAGAAAAAGTTCCCGGCGAAGAGTGGCAGATTATCTCAATCTCCGCCCAGCAGGGCGACAAAGCTGCTGCCGATTTTCAAACAGTGGTGAAAGCCGGCGTGAAAGCGATCAAAGCGGCTGAACCCGCTGATTTAATTGTCATCAGCTTGTCTTATCTAGACCTGGTTGCCGTGGCCGCGGTCGGTCAGCCGGCGCCGGTCGGTCGGGCCGTCCAAGCCATCGATAAGAGTCTGCGCGTCATCCAGTCGGCGGTCGCTTCGCGAGGTGGAGCACTGATAATCTCCTCCGCCGGAGGTAATGCCGAACAGCTCTTAAACCTTAGGACCGAAGAGATCGATCGTGGACTGACAGCTAACCCTGTCCCTTTGATAATAGTTGGTGAAGAGTTAAAGGGCCTGGCGATCGGCGGTCAGGACGCCCCTGCTAATGATCTTAGTCTACTGGCTCCGGCGGGCACGCTGGCCGATGTCGCGCCGACGATCCTGTCATTTCTCGGCTTGCCTCGTCCGGACACGATGACCGGCCGCGATTTACTTTCCGGCGCTTGATGTTTAGTTATTAGAAACAAAAAGACTTCGCGAGTGGCGGAGTCTTTTTGTTAACGTGGACGTTTAGAATAAAAGATAGCCGATGATGCTGGTGAATGCGCCAACGAGCGCGCCGATCAGCACCTGGAGCGGCGTATGGCCGATACGTTCCAGGAGGCGGGGATAACTGCGGTCTAAGAATTCGTCTTCCTTTAGATCTTTGACGAGGATATTTAGGGTTTTACCATGCTGGCCGAGATAGTTGCGCAGACCGATGGCATCGGTAATGACGATCATGGCATAGACGAAAGCGGCGGCGAAGATCGGTGAGGCTAAGCCTTCGCGCAGGCCAAGGATGACAACGAGAGCGATGACTACCGAAGTGTGCCCGGAAGGCATATCCGAATAGGCGAAGACATTCTTCCAGCTTATTTTTTGGCGCAGCGACTGGAGGAAGACTTTGGTTCCCTGGGCCAGGATGAAGGCGACGATCGGGCAGATGAGGTAGATGTAGGCGCTGATAAACCTGGTGATTTCCATATATTTAGATGTCCAGATTCTCCACCTTTTGGGCGTGTGTCTGGATAAAGTTTTTACGCGGGGCGACATTGTCTCCCATCAACATATCGAAAATTTGATCCGCTTGGGCGGCGTCTTCGATTGATACCTGTTTGACTATGCGTCGGGCCGGATCCATGGTCGTTTCCCAGAGTTGCTCGGGATTCATTTCTCCGAGACCCTTATAGCGCTGGATGGTTATCTTAGTAGCCTTTTTGGCCTCGGCTTCTCCTGGCTTGCTTTTTGTGGTTTCGGGTGTCCCTTCGGCAGCAATCTCCAGGGTTTCGCTATCATCAGTCTCTTCGCCGACTTCTTCTGCTCCCACCAAGTTGCCGCCCAACTCGGCGATGATCTTGTCTTTTTCTTCGTCGCTGTAAGCGTAGTGGATCGACGCGCCTTTTTTGAGCTGATAAAGCGGCGGCTGGGCGATGTACATATGCCCGCCAGTTACGAGCGGAGTGAAGTGTCGGAAGAATAGGGTGAGGAGCAGAGTCCGGATATGGGCGCCGTCAACGTCGGCATCGGTCATGATGATGATGCGATGATAGCGCAGTTTTTCCAGATCAAACTGTTCGTCGATATTGGTGCCCAGGGCAATGACCAGATTCTTAATCTCGTTATTGGCTAGCATTTTGTCGAGCCGGGCCCGTTCTACGTTAAGGATTTTGCCGCGCAAGGGAAGGATAGCTTGGAAGCGGCGATTGCGGCCCTGCTTGGCGCTATTATGCACGAACACCCCGGCGGCCAGGGCAAAGTTATGCGTGCCGGGTACTTCAAGGTCATAGACATCCAGCTTCTCTTTTAGAGAGACGATTTTTCTGATCTTATGGTTATAATGCTGTATCGCCTCTTTCGCATCGGTGAGATTGCCGGCGAAATAGCGGTCGAGGATTGTTTGGAATTTTAAGAGATTGTTATTTCTTTTTTCTTTCCGGACGGTCTCATACCAGGCGATCGTGCCATATTTTTCCTGTAGCTTTTTCAGTAAAGACATGGCGGAGCGGTAATAGGTAGCGTTGTAGGCCGTCTTTCTTTTGGCGCGGAAATCTTCAGTCCATTGTTTTTTGGTCGTTTGAGAACGCCAATCCAACAGTGTTTGATCTTGCCATTCCTGCTTAGCTTTTTCGCTCAGTATTTCTTTTAGCTCGGGATGATTATTAAAGTAGGTTGTGACTTGCTTGGCCCGTCTTTTGCGATTTGATTCATTTGCCCAATACTTTTTTTGTTCAGTGTTTAGGAGCTTGTTATTTCTATCGCGATATTCCGCGTTACTATTATAAAACTCCAAGAATTTGGCGGTCATGAATTCTTTGTAATTCTCGTTCTCCCATTGCTTCTTAGCCCGGGCGCTGAGCATCATTTTCATGGCTGGCGTACTCATGAGTGCTGAAATTTTTTGTCGATAGCTGTTTGTTTGATGAGATTTTTTCGCCTTGTTTTTAACATCCTCTCGGTGTAGTCCATACTGAAGCATCTCGCGGTGGTAGGCAATGTGCTCTTGAGGCGACAGTCGGATGATATTATCAGGGTTGTTATTCAGCTTGTTAAAATCGGTATGATGGCGGGTAGAGCCGTCATTTTTTTTATAGATTCCATCGTCCAGGTTACAGAGGTCGGCGAGTACGTGCGCAAAGACCCAGCGGCCATCTGCCGGATTGAAGATCATCTCGTAACCATCAATAGTCATGCCGGCACCCATTTCTGAATATTTATGGTAAAGAGGCATCAAAGAATCTGTCATCTTAAGGTCTTTGGCCATCTTATATGTACCGTCCCTCAGCAGGAATTTATGATCAGGAGTGCAGACGATCTCTTCATCATTATCCAAGATTACTTTTATGACGCTGGCGCTTACTTTTGTCCGGCGCGGATTGTGAATCAGAGAAATCCCGATATTTCCATCTTTTTTGATAGTATAACAATAGTTTAGCTTACCCGTTTTATGTTCTTGGACCAATTCCTTAAAGGATATGTTTCTACCGTCTGCCAATTTTATTCTAGTATTAGAAGAAAAACAGCCACCGGCGCTGTCGCCCTCAACTATATACAGTTCGCACTCTTCTGGATGGCGGCTCGAGCAGTCAGCCAGCTTGCCGGGTAGCGTCATGCCTTCAAGCGCTCCTTTGCGGAGGATGGTAGCGCGGGCGCTGCGGGCGGCCAGGCGGGCTTGGGCGGACAAGAGACACTTGCCGATGATCGCTTCGGCTTCCTTGGGGTGTTCTTCTAGGAAGATGTTGAAGTGTTCGCCAAAGACCGTCTCGACGTAACCCTTCATCTCGGCATTACCGAGCTTGCCCTTAGTCTGGCCCTCGAATTGCGGTTCTGGCAGCTTGACGCTGATGATGGCAGTTAGGCCTTCGCGGACATCGTCGCCGGTCAGGTTCTCCTGCTTCTCTTTAAGGATATTCTTATTGCGGGCGTAATTGTTAAGGACGCGGGTTAAGGCTGAACGGAAACCGACCAGATGAGTTCCACCTTCCGGATTATGGATATTATTGGCGAAGGAGAGGACGGTTTCATTGTATTCATCGTTATACTGGAGAGACAGCTCTACTTTGCAATCGTTCACGTCCTTGTCGATATAGAAGACGGTATCGTTTTTGACGGTCTTATTGCGATGAAGCGACTTGATATAGGATTTTATGCCACCCTCGAAGTGAAATTTGTATTTTTTCGGCCGGTGGCCCTCCCGCTTATCGTAGGCGGTGATGGTGATGCCCTTGGTCAGATAGGCTTGCTGCCGGAGCCGATCAAGAATCTTGCCCCAGCTATATTCCAACTCAGTAAAGATCGCCCTGTCGGCCCGGAAAGTGATGGTCGTGCCAGTGTCTTTGGCGGGGCCGACCGCTTTGATGGCCTTTTGCGGCTTGCCAATCTTGTATTCTTGCGCCCAGGCCTTGCCGTCGCGGCGGACTTCGGCCTTCAGGTATTCGCTAAGGGCGTTAACGACCGAGACGCCGACGCCGTGTAGACCGCCGGAGACTTTGTAGCCACTGTCGCCGCCGAACTTTCCGCCGGCATGCAATTTTGTGAGAACGGTTTCCAGGGCGGAGACGCCGGTCACTTTATGCTTCTCAACAGGAATGCCGCGGCCGTTATCGCTGACCGAAACCAGGCCGTCCGGGAGAAGGGAGACAACTATTTCCGTAGCATAACCGGCCATCGCTTCATCGATGGAGTTATCAACTACTTCCCAAATTAAGTGGTGCAAGCCGGCAGCGGAGGTGGAGCCGATATACATGCCGGGCCGTTTGCGGACCGGATCCAAACCCTCGAGGACGGTGATCTGGTCAGCTCCGTAATTAGATTTTTTATTAACATTCTTTGCGGTATCTCTGGCCATAATTTTTTCAGCATTAAAACAAAAAAGTCCCGATAATTAGGGCATTTTTGCCTGATTTTAAAACCGTTTATCTGATATTATTTTAGCAAAAAACATCGGTTTTGGCAAATGCTTCCGCTACTGTTTGGCAAAGGGCGAAAATACGTGTTATTATTAAGATATGTCTAAGATTATTGTTACCGGCGGGGCCGGATTCATCGGTTCAACGCTTGTCGATCGGCTGATTGCCGCCGGTCACGATGTTCGGGTAATTGATGA
>CAZLGE010000042.1:0-6284 GCA_964559375.1 uncultured Gammaproteobacteria bacterium
ACATTCCCTGCGCTTCTCCCTGATCCCCGACTTTAACTTTGCCAAAAGGCAGGCGCGCCCGAAACGCCGTCAGGAACCCCGCCAGTTCTTCGCTGCGGAGCAAATAACAGACACCCAGGTAAACGAAGCTACCGGCGCCCAGCGAAGCAGCCAACTGGATAAAAACACCGCTAAACTTAGTCATATCGATAAAGGGCCAAACCGCTAATTTCACGATCTGGACGGTGGCGCCAGCCATGATCGCGCCGGCCGTAAATTTTAACACGGAAGTCAGGATATTGCCAATATCAAGCGAACCAAGCCGCGCACCTAGCCAGAGCCATAACAGGATAAAATTCAAGATGCTCGCCACCGAGAAGGCGAGAGCCAGGCCACTCACTCCCAGGCGCGGCGCCAAAAGGAGCGCCAAGACTATATTAGCCACCACGGTCACTAGGCCGAGATAAAATGGCGTCTTGGAATCCTGCCGGGCGTAGAACATCCGGGTCAGAAGCGGAATTGCCGCCTGAGCGAAAAGACTGAGCGCAAAGAATCCTAGCGTATTCATAGTGAGAACGGTATCTTCCCAATCAAAGTTACCCGTTCCTAAGACGACGCGGATTATCTGAGCCCGAAGAGCAATGATAAAGACGGTGGCTGGCACGATAAAAAAGAAAATCTGCCTGAGCGTGCGGGAAAAATTGTCTTGCAGACTGTCATTATCAAAAGCGGCCGCGCTCAAAGCGGGAAAAGCGGCGATTGCAAAGGAAACGCCAAAAATTCCGATCGGGAAAGACTGGAGATTATTGGCAAAATTAAATATCGCCAGCGATCCGCTTGAAAGGCCCGAAGCGATCGCCGTAATAACGACCAGATTAATCTGACTGACTGCCAGACTCAAAGTCCGAGGCACCATCAACCTGGCTATCCGGCCCGTCGCCTCATCATGACGGCGGAGTTGCCACCGGTAACGGAAGCCAAGCTGGTAAGCGGCCGGAATCTGGATAACCATGTGAAGCACGGCGCCTAAAATTACGCCCCAGGCAAGGCCGCGGATACCCCACCACTGCGTAAAATATAGGGCGCCAATGATAATACCGAGATTGTAAAAGATTGGTGCCAGAGAATAGATCAAAAACCGGCGGAAAGACTGCAGTATGCCGCCCAAGATGCCGGATATTCCTAGAAAGAGGGGCGACAGGAACATAATGCGGGTCAGTGATACGACCATGGTCTGCTCCTCCGGGTTGAAACCGGGCGCGATCAAGCGCATGAGTGCCGGAGCAAAAATTATCCCCATAACAGACAGGAGGCCGATGCCGATGAAAAGATAATTGAGGACGTTGTTAGCTAAGTTCCAAGCGGCTCCGTTTTCCTGGTCACTAGGCCTCATCAGACTCGTAAATATCGGAATAAAACCAGCGGAGAGGGCGCCTAAAACGACCAGATTAAACACCAAATCGGGAATACGAAAAGCCGCATAATATATATCCAGTGTCGAACCAGCGCCAAACTCGCCCGCCAGGATCCGGTCCCGGAGGATGCCGAGCAGGCGCGAAGCCAGAGAAGATACGGCAACGAGGCCGGCAGCAACGGTTATACTGGTAATTTGCTTCTTAAAAATGCCTTGGAACATAGTTATCATTGTATCTGGTTTTCCTTAATTAGCAAACGGCTGTAAGCCTCAAAATTATTGGGGTTAGCGGCCAAAGCGGCTTGCCAATATCGATAGGCTTCTGAGACGCGTCCCCGATGGTAATAGCTCTCCCCTAGATTAAACAGGGCCTTATCATAAGACGGGTTTATCTCCAATTCGCGGCGAAATTCCCGCTCCGCTTCTTCATATTTCTGTTCCTCGAGATAAATGACTCCGAGATTATTATGGACCATCGGTTCACGTGGCTCCAGATCAAGAGCGACCAGATAATGCCTCCGAGCCGCCTCACTGTCACCGGCAAAATAATACATCACGCCCAGATTGCGCTGGGCAAGCGGCGAACGAGGAGAGCTCTCCGCCGCCGCCTGCCAAAAAGTCAGCCGGTCGCTAAAATATCCGGCTTGGCGGAAGCTAAAGGCGGTCATCAAGATAAGGATGGTGGCGGCCACCGTCCAGGCTCGCCGATTACGCCAGTCAACCCGACCGACCCAATCGATTTCCGCCAAAACGATCAAAAAACCGACGAAAGAAAGATACGCGCGGTGCTCTAAAAAATCGGCCATTCCAACCGGCTGGATGAAAGAGGGTAATAAGAAAATCAGGAACCATAAACAGCCGAAAATCAAGTATATTCCCCGTTTTTGACGCGAAAACCAGAGGGCAATTGCCAGAATCAGCGTACTGATTATTCCATAGGCCAGATGGGAATCAGCCAGGATTGGGAACACGCCCAGCTCGAAGGGCAGGAGTAATTTCCCAATATAGAGAAGTGCCCCCTGACTATTTATGATAACCGAATTGATCGATTCCCAAAGTCCGGCGCTTTCGGCCCCAAGCGCGAAACGGCGCATAAGTAGCCAAAAGAATGCCACCGCTCCGGAACCGGTGACCAATAGTAGACTGTCATGCCGATTGATCCGAAAAGGTTGGATGAAGATAAAATAAAAAATAACGAGTAGCGGCAGGAAGACAGCGGTCTCTTTAGTTAAAAGGGCCAGCCAGAAAAAAAGTAGATAACCCAGATAGTCCCAAAGGCGAGGCCGCTCACTGAAGTTAAGAAAAAATATCCAAGCGATAAGGATAAATACGGCCAATAGCGAATCATTACGCCCCGGTATCCAGGCCACCGCCTGTGTAAGAGCCGGGTGGACCAAGAACACTAAGGATAAAAGCATCGCCAGATTACGGGAGCGCCCTAACTTGCAAAAAAGTAAAAAAATTAAAGACGCGGTCAAAATATGAAGCAAAACATTTGTGAGATGGAAAATAACCGGTTCCGCTCCAGCAACAGCCGCGTCTGCCATGAACGACAGGTTAAGAAGCGGCCGATAATAATTACGGTCGCCGGAAAAGAAAACGTCACTGGAAAAGAGCGTTCCGATATTTTTAACCTCGCTTATCAAAGGGTAATTATCAAGTATTAGGGTATTATCGTCGAGATAAGTGAAACCGAAAAAAATGGTCCGGCCATAGAGAGCCAGACCAATTACGAGCAAAATCAAAAAAGGCCGGAAGCCCCTCAAGAATGAGGCCTCTTCTCCGGTATATCGACTCTTTATTGCGCTAACGAGATCCAATATCATCTTCATAGTGATTGGTCCTTCTTATCCGGACGATAATCTCCCAGCCAAAATCTCAAACCCGTCGCCACCGTCCCGAGACCGTAGCGACAACTCCGCCAAAAATTAATCGAGGACGCTTCGGAAAAGTACCGGACTGGAACGGGAATTTCGCCAATGCGATATCCGTGAGCAACAATACGAAACAGGACCTGGCTGTCAAAGACAAAGTCATCGGAGTTCTTCTGCCAATCAATTTTTTCCAGCACTTCTCTCTGGTACGCCCGCATACCAGTGTGCCATTCAGACAGGTTATAGCCACTGACAAAGTTTTCAAAAAGCGTCAACAGACGATTGGCGTAATACTTATATGCCGGCATGCCGCCCGCCAAAGACTCACGACGCGAGCGGATCCGCGTCCCCAACATGACATCGAAATAACCGTCCGCGATGAATTCCGCGAAATATTTGACCAACTTGGGATCGTACTGATAATCGGGATGGATCATAGCGATGATATCGGCGCCGTGTTCCAGAGCTAAGCGGTAACAAGTCTTCTGATTCGCCCCATAACCGCCGTTACGGTCGTGTTCAAAGACCGTGAGACCCAGTCTCCGTCCGATCTGGGCGGTCGCGTCGTGGCTCTTATCATCGACCAAGATGATTTCATCAACCATATCCGGCAAATCACTAACGGTCCGTTCCAGGGTGCTGGCGGCGTTATAAGCGGGCAAAACGACAATTATCTTCTGTCCTTTATACATACACAATTATCTCTTACGTAATAAGCTAATGGCGCTCACCAGCCAGATCAGGAGTAACCAGTTAAGATTCAGATAAGCCAAGACGACACGCGGCCAAAAAATCTCCATCAAGATGAAGCTGCAAAGAGCGGCGCTCAAGAAATAAAATATTTCTTGTTTTATTATCGACTTATCCATGATCTTATCTTTTGCCATAAAGTGCGGCCCTTCAACTCCACGCTGATCTGCCCGATCTCCAAAAAGCTGCCGGGCGTCTCGGCCCCCAAACCGGGAACCGACAGCAGTAACGTGTACCGACCATCTTCACGATGGGCGTCCACTAGGGTAAGTTCGGCAGTCGCCTCTTTCCATTCGCCACTGCTAAACGGCGGCTTGTAGCTGGCCAAAATGTACTTCAAATCCGGATTCGGCACAAAGAAGCGGTCGATCCCTTTAACACTGGGGTTAAACAGCGCTTCCTGATTAAAAGCCAAGACGCCGTTCGTCTCCAGGATCAGATCATCTTTCTCCAGCCTGATCTCACCGCTGGATAAAAAATTGAACTGCTTATAGGTCTGATCAACGGCAAATGTCCGATCTCCAAAAATGATCTTACCCAGACTAGCCGGATTAAAAGTCTTAACTTGCAAATAGGATGAATCGGTATATAGACGGAGTCCCCCGCTCCCGGAGACCGGCCAGATCTTATTAATAAAAACGAGCCTATCAGACGGGCTTCTGAGAGACGAAATTACGATATCATCGCTGACTTTGATTTCGACTTTATATACACCAGCTGATTCAGCGGTTACGGGCAATGATAAACTCCTCTCTTCGCTTCGCCCGCTTATCGGCTCAAGATTCTTATCACTAAGTTCACGACTAACAACCGGCACAGTCTCACGACTGACGCTGACGGTAATCGGATCGGCCGCCTGGTCCAGGTTAAGATCGACAAATGTCAAATCGAATTGCCAGTCGCCCGGCCGCAGGTAAACATAAAACTGGTGGGCGCCGCGTAGTGGCTGATTGATTTCCAGCGCTGAAATTTCCTCTCCATCTGGCAAGCGATAAACAGACCGAAAGGGATAATTATAGACCGCTAAACAGGCCGTCAGACCGTTATCACAACCGCGCAGTTCTCCTCGATCCAAATCGCTGAAAAAATCGGCAACCGATCGATAGTTTTCCTCGGCCTGTAGAACCAAGGTTTGACCGACTGCCGCCTCCAGAACAGTCCATTCTTCGCGCCAGTCATCTAAAATCTTATTTTCCAGCGGACGAAGTTCGTAGCTGCCGGTCAGCTTATTCTTAAGCGCGCCAATCTCAAGAATCGGCGTCGTGCTCGCCAGTCCGTCGCGATAAGTGACCGTTACCTGCGCCCGGTCAAAAGGCCGCGGCGTAAATAATGAGAAATAAAGCGGATCACCAATCATCTTCAGGATTTCTGGGTCGCTGATATCCAGCCTCTCACCTGGCTTGAAATCGTAGATGAAACCCTGTCCGGAAGCTAGGCCGCGGGGCCAAGCGCGATGGTAAGTGATATGTCCTCCGGGAACGACTTTAAAATATAGAAAAATGGTAATCAAAACCAAAAGAACGAGCCCAAAAATGAGGCGCAATTTCAAAGCCGGGGTTAATTTCTTCCAGATGATATTTTGCATATTTCTGCTTACATTTTACGCTATTTTCACTAATAAAAAAAGCCCCGCCGGTGGGCGAGACTTTCTTTTATTTTTGCGCAAAAATCTTACCGGCCGTAATCGAGACGCTTTTTCTTCCCTTTATAACCAGTGCCAGCCGGGATAAGGCAACCAATGATAACATTTTCTTTCAGACCTTCCAAATAATCGATCTTACCGTTTACGGCCGCATCGATTAGGACGCGCGAAGTCTCTTGGAAAGAGGCGGCAGATAAGAAGCTGTCGGTCGTGAGCGAGGCCTTGGTGATGCCGAGGAGTAAACGCTCCGCGGTGGCCGGCTTCTTTAAGCCCGAGTTAGCTTGCTCAAGCACTTCTTCTTCCACGGTTTCACCGGGCAAGAGACTGGTTTCGCCCGCCTCCTTAACCAGGTAACGGGAGAACATCTGACGGGCAATTATTTCAACATGCTTATCATTGAGCGGCTGACCCTGAGAAGAATAGACGTATTGGATCTCTTGAATGATGTACTTTTGCGTTTCGAGCCGTCCCTTGAGTTTATAGAGTTCTCGCAGATCGAGGCTACCCTCGGTGAGCTGAGTGCCGCGCTCGATCTTATCGGCATCTTTAACCATGAGCATGGTGCCTTTGAGAATCGGAAATTCTTTGACTTTCTCAACTTCCTTGGCGATGGAAATATACTTCT
>CAZLGE010000043.1:0-5750 GCA_964559375.1 uncultured Gammaproteobacteria bacterium
CGACGAGGATCGTGATCGCCATTTCCGATTTCTTGGTCAGTTACTTCTGGCTGGTAATCATCGTTTTTGTCGCCGTCGTTTTAGGAACCCGTCTTTATCTCAAAACTTATGCCGGCCGTCGGCAATGGGACCTCCTCAAGATCAAGCTGCCGATTTTTGGCAAGCTCTTCCAATATATCTATCTGATGCGTTTTAGCCGGTCTCTCTCCACCCTCCTTAAGGGAGGCGTGACTATTACTCGCAGTCTCGAGATCGTGGCGGCGGTCGTCGGTAATACTATTTATCGCGAATTGATCCTGGAAACCTTGGAATCCATCAACGACGGTAATCCTCTGGCGACAGTTTTTGAGGCCAGCGACCGTATGCCGCGCATGGTGCCGCAGATGATCTCGGTTGGTGAGAAGACGGGTAAGATCGATTCAGTCCTAGACCGCCTGACGGCCTTTTACACGCGGGAAAGCGGCAATATGCTAGATAACCTGTCGAAGCTCATGGAGCCGATCATCATGGTGATCATGGGTATCGGCGTCGGTATCATGGTCGCCGCCGTCCTGCTCCCGATGTACAATCTAGCCAGTCAGTTCTAGCTGGCGGGCGCGAAATAGTATTGTGCTTCTTTTTGGGGAATGGTATAATAAAATCAAGTATCCGTGCTAAACGCCCCGTACTATTGCGCCTCTTTTAACGCAGTGCTATAATTATCAATAATAAGGATTTATAAATAAAATTAATTTTGCGACGGTCGCATGAACGCGCCGGCAAGTTAGAAACTTTGTATGAAAAATAATAAGAAAGGTTTCACCCTGATCGAACTCTTGGTGGTCATCGCCATCATCGGCCTGCTCTCCACGCTTTCGATCTTGGCCCTCAACACTGCCCGCGCCCGGTCGCGCGATGCTCGTCGGGTGGCGGACGTCAAGCAGATCCAGACCGCTCTCGAGATGTATTATAACGACATGGGCAGTTATCCGGCTAACGCCACGGTAGTAGCTGGTGAGCGCATTTTCTCGGCTAATGGCACCTATATGGCCGCCACCCCGAAGCCACCGACACCGTCAAATGACGGAAGTAGTTGTACCACGCCTGCTCCTAATTACACTTACGCGGTCGGTCTCGGCAACTCGACCTACTCCATCACTTATTGTCTCGGCGCCGCGGTTAACGACCTTTCGGCTGGTTGGCACACCGCCACCCCCGCCGGTATGTGGTAAAGAGAAGACAAATTATTACAAGTACCTGCCCGCTTGGCCTGACGGTTCAAGCGGGTTTTGTGTTATAATCCGAAATATGGAATTATTTGCTTTCCAATCCGCCGCAGAACTCGATGGTTTTCTGGCGCAGTCGCCGGGAGCCAGTTTTTTACAGTCCTGGCGCTTTGGAGAGATCATGAGTGCCGGCGGTGAGGAGTTTAGGCGGCTGGGGGTCAGGGATGAGGCAGGAGTCTTAGCAACCGCCACCCTGTTTCGCAAGAAGCTGCCGCTTCGATTTTCTTATTGGCTTGCGCCGCGGGGGCCGATTTTTTCCGAGCGGGCTAACCAGGAAGAGACTATTAAATTTTTATTTACTGCGCTTCAAGCGGTTGACCGGCGGGCGCTATTTTTCCGGTTTGAGCCGGCTGGAGAGATCGGCGCGCTTGCTACCGGATTAAATATCCAGAAGACGATTGATCTCGAGCCGGCGCAAACTTTGGTACTCGATTTGGGCATGAGTGAGGATAGTTTGGCTGCCGCCCTGCATCCTAAGACGCGCTATAATTTACGTCTGGCGGAGAAAAAAGGGGTTGTCGTGCGGGAAATTAAGCAGCCGTCATCTAGTGACTGGCGGGAGTTCCGGCGTCTTATGAATCTGACAGGCGCGCGTGACGGTTTTCGTCTCCACCCCCTTTCCCACTATGAAAATCTGGTCCGCTGTGGGGGCGGAGCGGTTCGTTTATTTATGGCCAGCTATAGTGGAAGAGAAGTGGCCGCTGGGTTATTCTCATTTTGGAATGGTCAGGCGACTTATTTGCACGGGGCGTCGGATAATGAGTATCGCCAAGCCATGGCGCCGCATCTCTTGCAGTGGACCGTGATCCGGCAGGCGCGCCGGGAAGGCTATCAGCTCTATGATTTTTATGGTATCGACGAAGCTAAGTGGCCGGGCGTTACTCGGTTTAAGCTCGGTTTTGGCGGACAGCGGATCGTTTATCCCGGAACCTTTGATGCAGTCTTTCGTCCGGCACTCTATGCCTTGTATACGCAAGCGAGAAAGCTAAGGCGGGCGGCGGGATAAAATAAAAATCCCCCGCGAGGGAGATTTTTATCTGGTTCCAAAGGTCAGTTTTATATTAACCCAGCTTGACACTCATTTTATTATAGCACTGTGATTAATAAGGTCAAGAAACCGCTTTATCGCCCAATATCAAATGTGGACCCGCGGGGAGTTGAACCCCGGGAACCCGGTGTCAAGCTGGGTTCCGGGAACCGCCTTCCGGGCCCACACCGCAGTGGATAGTAGCACGATAGTCATGAATATAGATTAAAATATTTATAAATATTCTCTTAGCAGTATGTTGGAGATCAATAATAAGACCAACCATAAGGTAAGGGTGGGTCAGCTCAAGCTCATTACGGAGGGATTTTTCCGTGTTTACAAAAAGCCAGGTGCGACCGTTTCTTTGGCGATCGTTGGGCCAAAGCGGATGCGACGGCTCAATCGTGAGTATCGGGGCATTGATAAGCCGACCGATGTCCTGTCGTTTCCGGCCCTGTCTTCCTGGAAAAAAGACCCGGAACGTTATTTAGGAGAGATCATAATCAATCAGGAGGAGGCGGGTAAGGTTAAGAAGTATGAGGAGATGCTCGGGGAACTCGATATTTTAGCTTTTCGTTCTGGCCCAGAAGTCCGAAACTATCTTTTTAACTTCTTATTCGTCCATGGTCTGCTCCATCTGGTCGGCTATAGCGACCAGACGGCCGCCGGCCGCCGCGAGATGCTCCGCCGAGGAAGAGATTTTTTAAAAAAAATGCTATAATAAAAGCCTAGGCTCTGTTATAAGCTTCTGGTTTATGTTGAAAATGCCAGTTCGCCATCATAAAAAAATCGTCTGGGCCGCTCTTGTTGTCGCCGGGTCATTTTTTGTTTTTCAAGCGGCAGGAGCGGCGCTGTCGGTGGTTCGCGGTAAAGCCTGGTGGAATGATCAGCTGCAATACGTCTACTTTAACTGTCTGGATGATATCGTTGGTGATCAGCTGGATTTCCCTATGAATCTCTGTGGTAATCAGGATTTTAGTAACCCCGCTTGTGCCCCCGAACCGGAAAATCGTTTCCATTTTTACGCTGTTGGCTGTTCCTGGTTAGTTCATGGCGTCTATATTGACGAGGAAGGCAAGTTTTCCGGATCGGCTTGGAATTATGCTAAAGGGCTGATCTCTTTTGAAGCGACTACGACGCCGGACGCCGATAGCCCGCCTGATAATTACGCCTTTAATGTTAATTGCCCGAATACTTGTGATGCCGGTAACGGTTGTTGGGCTTGTTACAATGAGGCAAATCAGAAAGTTTATGGCTGGGGACGTTCGACAGTCGACGGTACCTGGCTGCGGCTCGACAGCGCTGCCACGCCACCCGTCCAGATTAAGTCTTGGAATATAGCTACCCCGACAGTCCCTTATTATGCCCTTCAAGCCGGTGATTTCGTGGGTACGGCTACCAGTGTCGACGGTAATCTCAGTTTTAATTGTCAGAGTGAAAACGGCGGAGCCAGTAACTGTTCAACCCGTAATTATAAGACCTATATCGGTAACCTTCAGATTGGTAGCCTGTCAGCTCCGAATTGGAGCTACAGCGACGCCTGCGACGCCGGTCCTGACGGAGCGCTTAAAGTGGTCCTGCGCTGGTACGCTAAGAGCGGGGTCCAGCCATTTGCGGAATATGGTAATCTGGGCCAGAGCGCGTATCGCGTTATCATAAATACTTCTAACTCTACCTCCAGCCCAGCTTATGACAGCGGTAAAGTGGCCGGTCCGTCCGGCACGGCGGTCCAGTTGACTTGTCCTAGTGCGGCTTGCTCCTTTACACCGTCTTACAATACCCACTATTTCTGGTGGATCCAGCTCTGGGATCAGGCCGACCAACCAACGGAATGGTACCAGTATGAACATAACAGCGCGTCCGACACTGGCGGCGACCCAGATACTAATCCTCTGACTTTCACCACCTATAAGCACGAGTTTCCTTCGCCTTTCTTTATTTGGGAGCCCTACGATGTATCCGAGCAGGTCGGAACAACGACGGAGTTTATGAGTTATAGTCTGGCGACCACTTCCCAGTATTACACTATTGCTGACCCTTCCTCCCCACAAAGCTGCGCTACGCCGGCCTGCCAGTATCTTTGGACAGTGGAGGATAATCCGGACTCTATCATTAGCGCTACGACTTCGGCCAGCACTTCGATCATCTTCGCTCACGCGACTCGGACGACAGTCACCCTGCGTATCACCGATACGGACGGCTACTTCTGCATTCGGCCTGAAGAGTTGTTAGTAAATTACGGTCTGCCGATCTGGCGCGAGGTTAAAGCCCAATAGATTTATGTCCAAAGGATTTACGCTTATTGAGATGATTGTCAGTATCGCCATAATTTCTGGCGTGACGGCTCTTTTTATCGCCAATTATCACTCGGCAGGCAAACGCTCTGATCTAGTGATGACCGCCCAAGAAGTAGTCGCTGATCTCCATGCGGCGCAAAGCAATACTCTCGGGCTGACTAAGTATAATACTTTGGTCCCGCCCGGCGGCTGGGGAATTAATTTCGATAGGATCGCTAACTCTTACACCTTATTTGCCGATCTGAACGCGCCTGGAACTTCGGGTTACCGCGAGTATGATTCGGGTACCGAGGGTGACGGAAGTTATGGCGCGCGCCATATCCAACTGCCGGATACGATCCAGATCTATCAGATAAAGACAGCGAATAATCAGACCTATGATCTGGCTAATGTTACCTTCCTGCCGCCTGATCCGCGAACCAATATCTGGGTGAGCGGCGGGGCGACTTCGACCGCCCTGGAGATCCAGCTGATCGAGACCGGGGCAGACAAGGTCAAGACAATTAAGATCAATTTTCTGGGCTTAGCCGAAGTAAGCGACTAGTTATGAAAAAAGCCTTTTCTTTAGTAGAAATAATAACCGTTCTGTTCATCGTCTCCATCGGTCTCTTGGGCGTCCTGTCTCTTATCATCCAAAATATTCAGAGCCAGACTTATAACAAGAATAATTTGGCCGCCTATCAGCTGGCTCAGGAGGGGATAGAGTTGATCCGCGGGGTCCGTGACTCTAATTGGCGCGCCGGCCGGCCTTTTGATGCCGATTTAATGAATGGCACATTCTACATGGATTTTGAGGATACGAAACCAGTGTTCGTCGATATTGACGATTCCAATAACATTTTTTATATTTTACGTCAGGGAGAGGATGGTTTTTACCGACACGGAGGCAGCGACCCGGCGAGCGGTTTTTACCGACAGATAAAGCTTAGCAAACTAAACGCTAATACTTTACAAGTCGACGTTACGGTCAGCTGGCAGGAAAGAGGTCGCGATTCATCTTATGATTTACAAACCTTACTATACAATTGGCGCTAAGCCAGGCGCTAGGCCGGCATTTTCGCTCATCGAGGTGATTGTCTCGGTCTCCTTATTTACGGTCATTATCCTGTCTTCGACCGGAATCTTCAAAATGGTTATCGATAGCCAGCGTAGCGCTCTTGC
>CAZLGE010000044.1:0-5254 GCA_964559375.1 uncultured Gammaproteobacteria bacterium
TGGGAAAAATAGACAGTCTTCAGGCCATAACTCTGGCGATATTTCTCCCATTTCAAACGATCAGTCTGCATCGGCTTATAAATATCCCGAAAAAAGGCGACACTATAGGCTTCCGGTCGGTTATCGACAAACACTCTTTCTTCCGGATAAAGCCAAAACGCCAAGGCACTCCCCAGGTCATAATTGTTAAAAATGGGGCCGCTGAGCCCGCTGGCCTTAAAGAACTCGGCGGAGTCGGCACTGCCTTCAATCAGGTCCCAGCCAGACGGCTGCTTAATAAAATGGTGGTAACGTCCAGCATCAAGCCGGAGATAGACCGCCGCTCCGATGATTACGATGAGGAGAAAACCAGCTCCCGCCGCCCTGATCTGCCACTTTCTTTCTGGATCGGCTAAAAACGGCACCCGATCGCCAAGGTAACCCAGGGCAGAAAAATTGCGGCTGGCAATTATCCAACTAATGATCCCAAAAAGCGCCAAGTTGCGACTGGCAAATAAAGCTAAGGCGGTAAAAAATAGGGCCAGGAGCGCTTCAAACAGCCGGATTTTCTTCTTGACCAACCAATAGGCAACGAAACTGACTACTAAGATGACCAACCAGATGCGAAATAGGTCAAAATTAGGATTGCGCATCAGATTCTCCAAGAAAAAAACCGTCTTGTTCTCGGCGATCTCGTAACCATACTCCCTTAAGATGTTAAATGGATATAGTAGCCCGCGCCAAGTGTTCGGGTTGATAAGGCTCGCCAGGACGGCATAAAGCAGATAGCGGACCCACGGTGCCGCTCGGCGCCAGCCAGCCAGCCAGATTTCCCCGGCCCCGGAACCGCTCCAGAGGGCGCGCCATGACGGCTGTAGAAAAGATGCCGCTGCCTGAAAAGCGATAAGAGCTAAACCGATGAAAAAATAGATATGGATGTTTGCCCAGATCGCAAACAAAAAAATGAGCGGCCGGAGGCGGCGCAGGTCACCCTCCTCCTTAGCTCTCTCAATCAACGTCCAGGCGAGGATGATAAAAAGATAACTGAAAATTTCCGGCCGAATCTCCGTCCGCTGACTCAACATGAATATCGCCGGCCCGGCCAGAGCGGCCGCAAAATAGAAACCGGCCTGCTTAGTGGCCAAGCGAAAAGCCAGGCTAAAAATAGCTAGTAGACTCAGGATATTAAAAACGCTCAGCAGCTGAAAACCACCAACCAGATAGAGACCGAAGTAGATTACGCCGGCCAGCCAATGGTGATTTATGAAGCGAAAGTCTGGCTCGGTATAAGAATAAAAATTTCTAAATAGCAACCCCGTATCGTCCCAGATCTCCCGGCCGTTGGCCAGATGCCGCCCGAGATCAAGAGAAGTAAACTCTATCTGCTGGGAAAAAATAAGAACGACCAAGAGGAGTAATCCGGCAAATATGAAAGCGCGTTTAATTTTTTCAGAAGCAGTCCTAATAGATTTAAAATTTCCTGACGTCTACATCGACTCAGCTTAACGTCGCAATCCGAGGATGAGACTAAATATTATAAACAACACGAGATAATAAGCCGCTTGAATCAGGAATCTCGCCTAAGATATTATACGCATTTTTCTTACCATAGACAAGAAAAAACCTTATTTCTCTTCTAACAGTTTAAGGCCGGTGAGCGCTTTCTCATTGCCAGGATTAACTTCTAATTCGCGCCGCCATTCTTCCCCAGCTTCCGCCAGCTGATCCAAGCGGTAATAGGCCAGTCCTAGATTATAGTGAGCAAAACGCGCAGAGGGTTCTAAAAGAATCGCTCGCTGTAGAGTTAGAACGGCCCTGTCATAATCACCGCTGTCCAAATAGGCCACGCCCAGATTAGCTTGCGCCATCCAGGAGTGTGGCGATCCTTCAGCCGCAGCCAGCGCAAACGGCAGGACAGCGCGGAAATTCCGGCTATGACTGAAGGTTAAAACCGCGCAGAAGATCAAAACTATCGTCCCGACCGCCATATTTATCCTTTTACGTTCGAGATCTTTTATCCAATCGATCTCACCAAGAACGATGAGCAGCCCAAACAGAGGCAGATAAAAACGATGGCTGAAAAAAGCGTCGGCCGAAACGATAAACGGAAATATAAAGAAAGCTGCGAACCAGGTAAAGCCGAACCAAACATGACTCGACCGCCTCCGGCCGGATAAGAGGAGCGCCGCAATAACTATCGGCCAGACTAATAGACTGTATAGCCAACGCGTGTCCGAAAAAACATGCATAACACTCAGTCCGGCGGGAAAAATCGACAGATAGCTAACCTTGATAGCCATAAGTAGCGACGAAGGAAGGCCGCCGAAGACCGCCGCATACCTCAAACTCGCCCCCCCATCAAGCGCCAAGCTCCTCATCATGAGCCAGGTCACTATCACGGCTAACGAAGCGAGACTCACGAACCATTTATTTTCAGCTGGCAGCTCATCGCCCTTCCCGATTGTCAGCCAGTAGACAGCCACGATAATCGGCAAAAAAATTGCTATCTCTTTGGTCAGGAGGGCGAGACAGAAAAATCCCAGATAAGCTCCAAGCGCCGTCCAACTCCTATTTCGGCCATAAGCCCTTAAGCCGGCGAAAGCCGCCAGAACAAATATGGCGAGGAGAGTGTCATTCCGCCCTGGTATCCAGGCCACCGCCTGCGCCAGAGCGGGCTGGACGGCGAAAAATAACGTCAGACATAAAGCCAGGCGTTTTCCGTCTAGAAGCTGTTGCAGGGAAAAATAAACCAAAGCGGCCGCAAAAAAATGAAAGATGACGTTCGTGAAGTGAAAAAAATAAACTGCGTAACCACCCAGGTGGACGTCCAGAAGATAGGTCAAATTAAGTAACGGCCGGTAATAAAGATTACTGGCCGAAAAAAAAGCATCCGAAGAAAAGATAAAACCGATATTTCTAAAACTGCTAAAAATTTCCGATCCCGACGCTAAGAGGCTGTCGTCAAGATTAGTATATTGGAAAAAAAGTGTCTGGAAATAAACAAGCAAAACTAAAATCAATATGACGAAGTATGGTAACCAGCCTTTAAGCGGGGTAGCAGAAATGATTTTACCCGATCCGATAAACATAGCTGAAGCGGGTGCGCCTATAACTAATTGAAGGGTTTAGTGATAAACAGGACATATGCAGCCAAATAAAAGGTTCCCTCCTAGATATGAATAAGACGCGAGATGCCGGAAATTACAAACAACAAGATAGCGAAGGCTAGAGCCGTAATACCGATCATGAAAGTCTTATCGCCGATCGGTAAATCTTGAAAAGTCCAGGCAAACCGACAACCACGATAATCTAAATGATAAACATAAAATTATTATAGCATATTTTGTAAAACTAGTTATATTTGACACATCCCGAAGCAATGTGCCATATTAGAGGTAACTAACTGTTTTGTACTTTTAAATGAGGTAATCACATGAATAACATACTTAGTCTCGGCGGCTGGCTGGTGCGCTTCATAGAGACTGCCAACAACTGGCAGGATCGTTGGCTTCAAAGCCGAATCAAGAACTATGCAGCTGACGTCCGCAGTCGTTACCCAGACCGCTTATATCTTCCAGAAAAGATATTGGCTCCCCTGATCGTCAGACGGGTCACCGGCACGGTGGCTAACCTGATCACGGTCATCCGGCTACTCTTGGCGATTATCATTTTCCTGCTCCTTCTGATCTCTTTCCCTCCCTCTCCGGGCATCACGGCTCTATCGCTGGGAATATTCATCTTGGCTGGATTGCTGGACCGCCTGGACGGACCGACCGCCCGGGCGCTTGATGAGATTAGCGAGTTTGGCAAGGTGGCCGATCCTTTCACAGACAAGGTACTCTTGGCCGCGCCGCTCGTTATCCTTGGCTACTTCTATCTGCCGGGCAACGTATATTGGGCGATAATATTTCTGGAAATTTTTCTCATATTTATCGCCAGCCTGAAGATAGCCGCCAGCCGACTCCCCTTCACCATGGCCACCCAGGCCAACATCTTCGGGAAAACAAAGCTGGTCTTTGAGCTGATTGCCGGAGGATTTCTCTTCCTCTGTCCCTTCCACGACGTGTTTGTTGAAATCAGCTGCTGGTTTTTCATGATATCTATCCCGCTGGCTGTCGGGAGTATCATCGTCTACCTGGCCAGCATCCGCCGGATAAAGAAATGAGAACTGTCGGATTACAAAACCCTCTTCATTACTAGAAGAGGGTTTTTTATCATAAAAAATTTATTAAATAATCAAGCTGCTTTCCCGCTAAGTTCAGGCGCATCCTTTATGATCTATACGGCAATCTGTATCTCCACGGAGAGGGCGGGACGCACTTAGAATGATAACCACGTAAAATTTGCTATTTTTTCATTAAATCTTTAATGGCATCCTCTACTCCCCCAACTGTTAAATCATGCATATGAATAATTTGACTGATCGCCTCAATTGTTCCAGAGTCGTCTCGATCTGGCCATTCTTTTTTAAAAACAGGATTAATCCAAACAACAGAATCTGATTTTTTATTTATAAAATTCAAACACTCTTCTCCGCCCATGCCAAATTTTTTTACTCTATCAGTATTCCCGCGTGGCGGCCAGCAATCCCACTCGAGTTCTGACCAAGACATTTCCGCATCCCCATAAATAATAACTTTTTTTCTTTTTTTGACAATTGATTTTATATCAATTAAAGAGTTTTCTTTGGCATACCTTGATGATAATAAATTTTTTTGATCTGGCTTCCAAGCATATCCATAAAGATTATTATGGAAAAGATATATTTCCAACTTAGTTAAACCTTCGACCATAGCTTCGGATAATTCTTTAACTAGTGGGCTCCACTTATCAACCGGACCGCCAACATCAATCAGTAAAACTATCTCTGGCTGTTTTTCTCTTTCTCTTTGATAATCAAAACGAAAATCACGACGGGCAAAGTTCCTTACCGTCCCGCTCAAATTAACATCTTTAGTTTTTACTTCTGACACATCAAGAATTACTCTACGGATATTACGAATAACTTCGCCCATACTTGCTCTATCAGGTCTCACTTCATAACGCATCCTACGATCAACTCTGCCCACACTTTTTTCTCTTTCTTGTATAATTTCTTTGTTAATTTTTTCACCTTCATTAATAATAGAATCTTGATAAACTCTTTCTGCATAAACAGATTTTCCCTTTCCGCCTCCAACTAAATATCCTTTCTCAACCATTTTCTGTTGATTATTTCGAGGTGCTTCTGGAATTTTTGAAGAATTACCTATTTGATTTTCCGTCTCCTTTCCTG
>CAZLGE010000045.1:0-5217 GCA_964559375.1 uncultured Gammaproteobacteria bacterium
ACCCCTTACCTCTGCAATGCGAATGCAGCGCTCTACCAGATGAGCTACAAGCCCGCTCTGACTGTCTGAGTCGGGGTGCCGGGAATCGAACCCGGGCTACATGCACCCCATGCATGCGTACTACCACTATACGACACCCCGGTCCGTTGAGGAACAAAAAAGGGACTCCCCGAACCCTCATCTCATATTACCACAAGAAATTAATATTTCAAGAGCGTCTCATCCTATTTTTTGGCGGGAATTTCTTAAAATAACGATTGCTTCAGGCTTCGGTCCATGGTAAGATTAGCACAAAAGAGGCGGAAGCGGATCAGCAGTTCGCCTCTTAGGTCTTATGCGCCACCGGTGCTATTACTATGGACACAGGATCTATTCCACCAAAGGGAGAAGGAATTATCCGTCGTTTACCTTATTTTGCCCTATCTTTTGGAGCGGTATTTTTTCTTTTCAGCTTGTTTGAAATTTGGCGCATCTCCTGGGGTGACACGGGACAGGTGTCGCAGGAGACACTAATTTATTTTGCGGCTGTGGTTGTGCTTTTAGCCGCTTTCATCATTTATTATCTTTTTTTTCGTTTAGCTCGCGATAACGATTTTTCAGCATGGTGGTGGTTTTTCGTTTTTTTATGTCTGGGGCTCACCCTGGTGTGGCCTCTCCTGTCTTCCGATATCTTTTCTTATATTTATCAGGGCCGGGTCTGGTCCGTCCACGAACTGAATCCTTATTTACAAGTCTATCAATCTCTTAAAAGCGATTATTTTTATATTTCGCTCGATAATTCTTGGAGCGGCCGCCCTGCCCCATACGGTCCGTTATTTATGTTGCTGAGCGGCTTGTTTTCCGGAGTATTCTCCGGCAGTCTGTGGGGCAGCGTTTTCGGTTTAAAATTTTTTTTCAGCGCCTGTAGTATCCTGACCGCTTATCTGATATATATATTCCGTCGCGACTTGGACGCCTTCTATCTGTACGCCTTTAATCCTGTGGTACTTTTTGAAGTGGCGATAAACGGGCACAATGACGCTTTATTTTCATTATTGTTAATAGCAGCCGCGTTGCTTGTCTCAAGGTTGGGTAATAGAAATATTTTTTTGGCCGCTCTAATCTTGACTTTGTCGATACTGGTGAAATATATCAGTTTGGTGCTCGTTCCTTTGTGGCTGATTATTTTGTGGCGGAGAGCTTCGTCTCGACGGGATAGGGGTTTTATTTTTTTGGCCGCCGCCGCCTCTGTCGCCGTCGTTGTCTTGGCATATTGGCCATTTATGTCCGAGTCGACTGGTTTACTGCCACCTTTTTTTAGCCAGGTGAGTTTAAGCGGCGCTTTTGTTTCGCCGCTTATCGCTTTATTGCGGCACGGACTGGCCTATCTTACGCCCGATTCTTCTTATTATGCGACTATTGGCGGCCGGGCCATCTTTTTGGTTTTTTATCTCTGGCTTATGATAAGGGCCTGGCGGCGACCGGACCAGGATAAGATAATCCTTTATTCTTTTTTGGCGGTCGGCGCCTTTTTGTTCTCTTCATTTAGCTGGCTCATGCCCTGGTATTTTATATCGGTTATTGCTCTAGCCGCTCTTCTCTATGGCCAACGCGAGTATCGCCCGCTAGCGCTTTGGTCGATTTATTCAGTCAGTTTTTACGGCATCATATATTATCTGGTTCTCCGCTAAGAGGGCGGATTGCTTTAGCACCGGATTTCCCCTAAAATATAAGTGAATACAATATAAATTATGTCTAATCTTAAAACTATCTTTTCCGGTATCCAACCTAGCGGCGAGATGAATATCGGCCATTATATTGGTGCTATCGCCCAGTGGGTGGATATGCAAAGTAGCTACGACTGTACATTTTCGGTAGTCGATTATCATGCAATAACGGTCAACCAAGATCCCGAGAGTCTGCGCCGTCGGGTAGTTGGGACGGCTAAGGTATATCTTGCTGCCGGCATCGATCCCGCCCGTTCGACTATCTTTCAACAATCAGCCGTCCCGGCTCATACGGAATTGGCCTGGATATTCAATTGTTACGGAGCATATTTATCTGATCTTCGAAAAATGACACAGTTTAAGGATAAAGCTGGGGCAGACCAGGATGCGGTCAGTGTCGGTCTCTTTGACTATCCGGTGCTTATGGCTGCCGATATATTATTATATGATACCGACATCGTCCCGGTTGGAGAAGACCAGAAGCAACACGTGGAGTTGGCGCGCGATATTGCCCGTCGTTTCAACAGCCGTTTTGGAGAAACCTTCACGGTGCCGCAGGCGATGGTCAGAAAGGAGGGCGCTCGAATAATGTCTCTTCTGGATCCCGCTAAGAAGATGTCTAAGAGTGATGCAAATCAGAATAATTGTCTCGCTCTTCTCGATAGTATCGAAAGCGCCAAGAAAAAAATTATGCGGGCGGTTACCGATTCCGGCTCGGAAGTGATCTATGACCCAGAACATAAGCCGGCGCTCGCTAACCTCCTAACTATCTATGCCTTCTTGGGCGGGCGGCAGATAAAGCGTTTAGAGAAAGATTATGCTGGTAAAGGTTACGGCGAATTTAAGAAGGATCTGGCTGAAGTGGTCGGAAAATTCTTGGTGGATTTTCAAGCGAAGTATAACAAGATATCAGATAAGGAGGTTGGCCGGATATTAGAGGTCGGCGCTGCAACTGCGCGCGAGAGGGCGGACGCGAAGCTGGCTAAAGTTCGGCAGTTGATTGGTGTGCGCTAATTGGACAAATGAAACAAAAAAACCGCTTCAGCAGCGGTTTTTTTAATCATGATAGAAGTTGTGAGTCTAATCGGCATCAATTCGCTTGTTGCCTCGCGGCAACCACTCTAACGACAATGTTAGAGGCGACTAGTTCTTCTTCCACGTGGAAAGAAGAACTGTTCTCCCTAGAAAGGAGGTGATCCATCCACAGCTTCCGCTACGGATGCCTTGTTACGACTTCGTCCCTGTCATCAGTCTTGCCTTCGTCCCACTAATGTGAGCCTTCGGGCACTACCAACTCCCTTGACGTGACGGGCGATTATCTTCTTATAAACTTAAGAATTGATGTTCCCACCCAGCGAGCGGATTTCCCGCACTGGGCGAGCTCTAATGCATTTTCTGTTTTAGTTTGTATAACTTGGCTAAACCAGACGTCGTTAAATGCTCAAGATTGTTAATGGCTTTTATTATGAGGCAGAAGATTCGAAAATCTCGCCTTTTTGTCATAAATTTTAGAGGATTGGCTATAAAGAAAGGAATAATAATGTTCTGTAAATCTTCCCGTTTAGTCACCTCAAAGCGATAACAGTCCTTATGGTTTTGGCGTTTATCTCTTTGGAAATAAACATTGCCACAACCGAAATGTTGTTTTAACTGATATAGGATATTCTTATCCTCTTCTACTAACTTGAGGTAGAATTTTGGCTCAATTCGAGCCCGTCTTTTTCGTTCAGTATTTTTTCCGTCATAAATATAGACGGTAAAACTACCCTCTCCATCAGTTAACCCAACAATATATTCAGCACTTAACATGCTTTAGAGAGACTCCTTCCTCCGAGAAACGGAGTACTATGAGTCAGCTGACTTCTGACGCGGCGTTAGTTTCATTATATCATCAAAATATGTTTGATGAAACCACCGATGTCAGATCTCCCGGGGTCAGTTAATTTTCCTTTCCTGACATCCTGAAACGAATTGTTTATGAATCTTCCCAATGCTCACCACCCTATCCAAAGGTCGATTCTTCGTTGTTTTTTTCAGGCTGCAATTTGCTTCCAGATCCTTCCGCCAATTCCCTCGCGGCAATTGACTATCTTTCAGCTACGCCCCTCTATAGACAAGAGGAGGAGTGGATTTTAACCACTTGGTAAATTAACCTGCCCGGCGCAGATTTTGTGAGTACAAGACCCGAGAACGTATTCACCGTGGCATTCTGATCCACGATTACTAGCGATTCCAGCTTCATGAGGGCGAATTGCAGCCCTCAATCCGAACTGAGAGAGGTTTTAAGGGGTTCGCTCCACCTTGCGGTTTGGCATCCCTCTGTACCTCCCATTGTAGCACGTGTGTTGCCCAAGGCGTAAGAACCATGCTGATTTGACGTCATCCCGCCTTCCTCCCATTTAAAACGGGCAGTCTCCCATGACATGTAAAACATAGGATTAGGGTTGCGCTCGTTTCCCGACTTAACGGTACATCTCACGACACGAGCTGACGACAACCATGCAGCATCTGTACGGCACCCTCGAAGGCTCCCCTGTTTCCAGGGGTCTGCAGCCGTATGTCAAACCTTGGTGAGGTTCCTCGCTTATCGTCGAATTAAACCACATGCTCCACCGCTTGTGCGGGTCCCCGTCTATTCCTTTGAGTTTTAAGCTTGCGCTCGTACTCCCCAGGCGGAATGCTTAACGTGTTAACTTAAGTAAACATCACTGAGAGGGTCGATACTCCCAATGATTAGCATTCATCGTTTACGGCGTGGACTACTGGGGTATCTAATCCCATTCGCTCCCCACGCTTTCGTTTCTCAGTGTCAGAACCGTCCCAGTAAGCTGCCTTCGCATTTGGTGTTCCTGCTGATATTAACGGATTTAACCCCTACACCAGCAATTCCGCTTACCTCTTCCGGTCTCTAGTCTGGCCATCTCTTCCGCAGCCCCCGGGTTAAGCCCGAAGATTTAACAGAAGATGTACCAAACAACCTACAAACTCTTTACGCCCAATTAATCCGGATAACGCTTGGGGCCCTCGTATTACCGCTGCTGCTGGCACGAGGTTAGCAGCCCCTTATTCCTCTGGTACCGTCATTGTTTCTTCCCAGAGAAAAGTACTTTACACCCCGAGGGGCGTCTTCATACACGCGGCGTCGCTCCATCAGCCTTTCGGCCATTGTGGAAGATTCTTGACTGCAGCCTCCCGTAGGAGTCTGGGCAGTGTCTCAGTCCCAGTGAGTGGGGTCATGCTCTCGCACCCCATACCCGTCGATGCCTTGGTGAGCCATTACCTCACCAACTAGCTGATAGGCCATAGGTCCCTCCTCTAGCGCCGGAGCTTTAATTAAGAAACTTGAGTCTCTTAATACCATCGAGTATTACTCCGCCTTTCGGCGGGTTATTCTCGTCTAGAGGGTAGGTTACCAATGTGTTACTCTCCCGTTTGCCATGCCAGTATTGCTACTAGCATTCGACTTGCATGCCTTAGACACGCCGCCAGCGTTCATCCTGAGCCAGGATCA
>CAZLGE010000046.1:0-4692 GCA_964559375.1 uncultured Gammaproteobacteria bacterium
TGGCTAGGTTAATATTATATTAAAGGATAATTAGTGAATCATGTCAAGAAGGAAGTCTTTTCGCCCGCACCGGTTTGCTACTCTTCGGCCTTTAAGATATTATGAAATTATGAAGTATTATTTTGTTTTAGGCACAAATACGGCTCTTTCAGCGGCGGAGCTAGAAGCGGCGATAGTTTGGGAAAATCCCCGGCTCTTGGCGCCAGATTTTTTATTGGCTGAAGTCAAAGAAGATTTTCAGGCGGAGAGACTGATAAGCCGACTGGGAGGGACTATCAAGATCGGTCGGATCGGCGCTATTATCAAATCTGGTGACGACCGTCGTCTTCTGGGGGCGGTCGCGGAGATGGCCGCTCAGAAGCAAGGCCGTAATCCAGAGGGCAAGTTTAATTTTGGTTTTTCCGATTACGGCAAGCGCTATTTCAACAAAAAAGATCTGGGAATAAAACTCAAAAAATTTTTTCAAGAAGAAGGTCTCAGCTCCCGTTTCGTCGTCAGCCGAGAAAAGACCCTGTCTAGCGTAGTTGTCGCCCAGAATCGGTTGCTCACCCGCGGCATCGAGATTGTTTTAGCTGGTGATGGTGATGATATATTGATCGGTGAGACGCTAGCAGTTCAACCCTTTAAAGACTTATCACTCCGCGATTTCGGCCGTCCGGCCAGAGACGATCGTTCGGGAATGTTGCCACCTAAATTGGCGCAAATTATGATTAATTTAGCTGGACCGCTGACGGACGAGGCAGTTATTATAGATCCTTTCTGCGGTTCCGGAACAGTCCTGACTGAAGCACTCCTTTTAGGGTATAAGAATATCTTCGGTTCAGATATCTCTCCGGAAGCCATCGCGGCCACAAGGAAAAATATCAGCTGGGTGCGGGAACTTTATAAAATCTTGGCGCCTGAGACCCGTCTTTTTGAAAAAAAAGCCCAGCAACTCTCTAAATTTATCAAGCCCGAGTCTATTGACGCCGTTATTACTGAACCTTATTTAGGACCGCAGCGCGGACGGATCGATTTTGCGGCTATTATTAAAGAACTAGAAGACCTTTACTCGGCCTCGCTCGCTGAATTTCTCAAGATTCTTAAACCCCGGGGTCGGGTGGTTATGGTTTGGCCGTTATATTACGGGGAGCGGCCGATTTCGCCTGATTATTCCGGTTTTAATATGAGGAATGTAATTCCCGATGAACTGCGCCGGAACCCGTTCGTGCGGTCCTCTAACCGTGGGACGATTGTCTACGGCCGATCGGGCCAGAAAGTTTTCCGTGAGATTGTGGTTTTAGACAAGGAATAGGGAAATGACAAAAGACCGCGGTACGACCGCGGCCTTTTTGTTTCTGTTTATTTATTGATTAGGAAGTTGGCGACATCGCCGTCTTGAAAGATATACTCTTTGCCCTCGGTACGCACCCAACCCAGCTCTTTCGCTCTAGCCTCGCTTCCAGCTTCGACAAATTTTTCCCAGTTGATTACTTCTGCCCTGATAAAGCCTTTAATGAAATCGGTATGTATCTCGCCGGCCGCCTGGGGAGCCTTAGCGCCCTTTTTAATAGTCCAGGCCCGGGTTTCGTCCGCACCAGTGGTAAAAAAAGTCTCGAGTCCTAGGGTCTGGTAGGCGCTTTGGACCAGTCTATCGAGGCCACTCTGCTCTAAACCCAGTTCTTTGATATACTCCGCCTGCTCTTCTTCCGGGAGAGCGTTGATTTCTTCTTCTAATTTTACGTTGATCCGCAGTATTGGCTCCGTTGTGTTGAAAATGACGTCCTCAGCTTGGCGGCTGTCGATATTAAGCAGATAAATGATCGGTTTTATGGTCAGCAAGTTTAGAGTGCTCACAAAAGGCAGTTCTTCTTCAGTAAAATCAAGCTCGCGAACCGCTCCACCGGCAGACAAATGTTTAAATATTTTATCTAATATTAGAGTATTATTGATTATTTCTTTATCTCCGCTCTTAGCCTCCCGACGGGTTTTATCGAGACGCTTCTCGATAGTAGCCAAATCGGCGAAGATCAGTTCCAGGTTGATGGTTTCTTTATCACTGGCCGGGTTTATGGCGCCGGCGACATGGATGATATTTTCATCCTTAAAGTCTCTGATTACCTCACAGATTGCGTCACATTCTCTAATATGAGCTAAAAATTGATTACCAAGTCCCTCGCCTTTATGGGCACCGGCCACCAAGCCGGCGATGTCAACAAACTCGATGGTAGTTTGGATAATCTTGGCTGGTTTGGATACCGCCGCTAGCTTATCTAAGCGAAAATCTGGTACTTTAACAACGCCGACATTCGGATCTATTGTGCAAAATGGGTAATTAGCCGCTTCCACCCCCTTTTTAGTGAGGAGGTTGAACAAACTGGACTTTCCTACGTTAGGAAGGCCAACGATTCCGATCGATAATGACATATTTGAGAATATTTTAACTAAATGGAGTATAACTAACAATATCGGTTTTGCCAAATAAACAAAGAGAGGCCCAGATGGGCCGCTCTTTATTTAAAATAAAGTAAAATAAATACTTGGCCTAATCTGAGCCTCATCCCCAATACTGTAATCTGATTATATTATCGGGGAAAAGTTACTCTGCTAACTTAAAGTACATATTTACCAGTTCCCGGCAAGCCATTTTTTATTTTTGTTTATTTTGCTAAAGTTTAAGAATTATTCAGGAAATCTTTGTGCTTCCTAAGTATTTCTCTATTATTAGCTAATAGCCTGCGCCCGTCGTATCTTTGCCATGTTAGCATTGGCAATGAAACCGGAACTAGTTAAATAACTATTACTAGTATAGCACTTTTTTAATTCAGGGTCAAATATCGCCTAGAAATATTAGCGATATTTGTATATTTTGTTTAAAATTAAATAAAATATAAGAAGTTTTTTCATACAATATCAACTTTAAGTCCAAGATAACTTGGACTTAAAATCTAAGCTTATACACAATTAACACAGTTTATACACAGATTCATACTTTACGAATATCAAAATACATTGTGTAAGTTGATAATCAAGCCGAATCCAGTTAATTAGCAAAAACGCTTGTTAAGAGCGATTTAAGTGGGCTGCGTAGTGGCCCAACGATCTGAGTGTTCAACGGATAGGGCGTGTTTTGTTAGTCGGTGATCATGAGGAGGCAACTGATGATAACAGGGCTTGCTATCTTTTGATATGAAGGCAAAAAGATATAAATAGCATCCAGATACTTCCTGGTGACTGATTTGGGGTTTTCCATTAAACGAAAAGCACCGTAAAGGTGCTTTTGTCGTGAGGCTCGAGAGGGAATCGAACCCTCGCATCGCGGTTTTGCAGACCGCAGCGTTACCACTTCGCCATCGAGCCAGGGTATGTAAAAGTCAGTGTTCATCAGCCGGCACTGGCATTTTAGCCCATATTACTTCAATTGTAAACCGGAATCAACCCGGAGGCGGTTGAACGGGATGGTTTTCCCGTGCCTGTAAAGGTGGACCGCCGCTGTTGCTATCATAGCAGCGTTATCGGTCGTATATTCGCGATTTGGAACCAGGAAATCCGTATTTGGCAGCCGGGAGGCTATTAGGTTGGCCATCTGGAGACGCAATTCTTTATTAGCACTGACGCCGCCGGTCAGCATCACGGTTTTTGCCTTGTATTTTTGGGCTGCCTTTATTGTTTTGGAAATAAGTATATCAATTATCGCCTGTTGGTATTCATAACAGTATTCCGGGATTCTTTTTCTCCAGCCTTTATCTTGTTGTAATTGGTATAAGAGTGCGGTCTTAAGGCCGGAAAAAGAAAAATCTAGATCAGGAGAATTTAGCATTGGGCGCGGTAGAGAAAGCTTCTTTTTATTTTTCTTTTCCAAATACCTGGCGGCATATGTTGAGACAATCGGGCCGCCCGGATAGCCTAAACCCATCATCTTGGCCGCTTTGTCGTAAGCTTCGCCGGCCGCATCATCGCGTGTTTCGCCGAGGATCTTAATTTTTTTATTTTTATCCATCCGGAGGAGGGTGGTGTGTCCGCCCGAAACGGTTAGAATGACGGCGGGGAACTTTATCGTCGATGTCCGACCGATGAAATTGGCGTAAATATGTCCGGCAATATGGTTAACCTCGACGAGGGGTCGGTTCCAAGCGAAAGATAGGGTGCGAGCGGTCTCGATTCCTGTCATCAGCGAAGTAATCAGGCCCGGCCCTTTGGTGACGCCGATAGCGGCTAGCTGGCGCGGTTTGATTTTCGCTATTTGTAGCGCCTCGCTGATCACCGGTAGGATATTTAGGACGTGTTCGCGCGCGGCTACTTCCGGCACGACGCCGCCATATTTTTTATGGATCTCTATCTGCGAAGAAATAACGCTTGAAAGCACCTTAATAATTCCGTCTTTCGGGCCGGTCTTGACGACGGCAGCAGCGGTCTCATCGCAGCTGGTCTCTACTCCGAGTATATACATATATATGTATTTTAAGGGTTTTAGGAAAAAAGACAAATTAATCGGCGGCTGCCGTCAAGTTGACAGATGAGCATTTTATCTATAAAATAGTCTTGAATCTAAACCTTTAGGTTTTTATTTTCGGCAAATTACTCTCAGAAGAGGTCCCTTCGTCTAACGGTTAGGACACCAGGCTTTCATCCTGGTAACAGGGGTTCGATTCCCCTAGGGACTACTATCGGAGAATTAGCACTTGCTAGTTCTCTTTTGTTTTGTAAAATTAG
>CAZLGE010000047.1:0-4493 GCA_964559375.1 uncultured Gammaproteobacteria bacterium
GTCCGGAAGGTCTTTGATTTTAGGCCGCGTGCTATAATAGAACATCTGGGTCTTAAGAAACCTGTTTTCTTGAAGACGGCGGCTTACGGGCATTTCGGCCGGCCGGGTTTCGCTTGGGAAATGACTGATAAAGCGGCGGCCTTGAAAAAAGCGATAAAATAAACGATAATTTGGGTGAATTTTTAGGTCATAACATCTCTAACTATGAGCCGTGTCATGGTTTTCGGAACCTTTGATAATCTCCATCCGGGCCATCTTTCCTATTTTTCCCAGGCCCGGATTTTTGGTGAAGAGTTGGTAGTGATCGTGGCGCGAGATCGGAGTGTTCTGGAAAAAAAGGGGCGTCTGCCCCAAGAAGATGAAGCAAGGCGGGTCAATAAAGTGAGGCTCGCGCTAAAAGAGCTCGGTTATAGGGGCAAGGTGGTACTAGGGAATATCAAGGACCATTATTCGGTTCTCGCCAGGTTCCGTCCGGACGTGATTGCCCTGGGTTACGATCAGCAAGTAAATATTAAAAGATTGAAGAGCGAGATTTCAAAATCTCGCCTTTTTTGCAAGATCAAGCGGCTACGGCCCTATCAGCCGGAAAAATATAAGTCGAGTTATTGCCGCAGCGATGAGGTATCAATTTGAATAAGGGGGAGACACTGTATTGATAATGGAATCGGGAAGGATGCTCAATTTTTGGAAGAATTTTCTGGCCAGCTCGCGGTTGCTGTGAGGATTGGATAGATATCTTGTTAATACGGACAAAAAACTGCGTCCGGCGCTACGCCTGGCGGACCGAGTGGAAATGGATGCCGGACAAGAAACAGTTAAGATAATCAAGTGAAATAATATGATCATTAATCAGCCGGGACTGATTGCTAAAGATCTCGCGTCGCTGAAGGACAAGCGGTGGTATAACCAGCGTTTTGACGGCTGCCTTAATCTGATCTGGATGATTTCCGAAGCAGAACTCCTGAAAGAGGCCCGGAAGACTCGCCGTGGTCATTTTACTTCGCATTTGGCCATTTTTGAAAATCATCGCTGTGACTGGTATATCGATATGGCCGATATCGCCCGGGTGACCTCATATTTTATAAAACAGGCCGAGGAAAGCCGAACTTTCGGGAAGAGGCTCATTAAAAAATGGCAGACGGATGAGAGCAAGTATTTTCGATTCCTGTCCAGATTAGAAAAGATTTCCTTATCGCGCCTGAGCGGCCGGCAACTCGCCGATACATACCGAAATTTGACGGAGGTATACCTGAAGACGATTACTTCCTCATCGCTTATCGATGGTTTTGCCCTGGGCAGCGATGAGATCATCCAGGCCCGGATTTCTCGTTTGCTTGATAAGCGGAAGATTGTTCGGGAACGGGGAATCATCTTTGCGGCTCTTACCGCACCCGTCCATCAATCGTTCATTAACGAGGCGGAACTGGCGCTCCTTAATATTGCCGTCCGTCTGAGACGGGCACCGGCCAGCTGCCGACCGGCCCTGGCTAAAAAGCTTCTCGCTGTCCATGCCCGGAAATATTTTTGGATCAAGAATAATTATCATGACAACCACATCTTGTCGGCCCGGGACTTTGCCGCTGAGCTGAAGGCTCTCTTAACGGGGAGAGTTGATTTGGCGAAGGAGATAAGGAAGATTAAAGACGCGCCGCGCCGCAATCTTATTGAGAAAAAAGCCTGGCTGGCCCGCTTAGAGCCAGAGGGGCGGCTCCGCAATCTTTTAGAATTATCGGAAGACTTTACGCATTGGCAGGATGAGCGAAAAAAGAGGACTTTCTTATTCACGCATTACGCTTCGTCGGTCATGGCAGAAGCCGGGCGGCGCCTGGGTTACTCACTGTCGGAGATGAAGTACTTGGTGCGGCCGGAGGTCATCAGTTTACTAGACAGGGCCGATAAGCCAGCCAAATACTTATTGAAAGAGCGGGTTAAGAAGACGTTCGTCTATCAGAAGGGTAACCGCTATGAAGCCGTAAGCGGACCGACGGCGGCAAAATTTATCAACAACATCTTTCAGGATAAAGACTACTCACATATTCAGGATTTCCGCGGCCTGACCGCTTCAACCGGTATCGCGCGCGGACGAGTCCGGATAGTGAAGAGTGTTAAGGAAGTCGGTAAGGTCGAGAAAGGAGATATATTGGTTGCCGTTATGACCAGACCCGATTATATAGTCGGCCTCAAGAAGGCGGCGGCCATAGTCACGGATGAGGGCGGTATCACTTGTCATGCGGCCATCATCTCTCGCGAACTCGGTATACCTTGTATCATCGGCACCAAAATAGGCACAAAAGCGCTCAGTGATGGAGATCTGGTCGAAGTCAATGCTAATCATGGTTGGGTCAGAAAAATTTCTTAATATGACGGCAGAAAAAACGACAACAAATACTTTATATGTCTGGGATCTCGCCCAAATAATCTAAACAGTAAAAAATATGTTTATCAAATTTTTCAAAGACATCACCAAGAAGAGCGTGGCCGAAGCCGGTGGGAAGGGAGCTTCTTTAGGCGAGATGACTAAAGCCGGCATCCCAGTGCCGCCTGGTTTTGTGATTTTGGCTTCCGCTTTCAATCGTTTCTTGGCAGAGACTGACTTGACGCAGGAAGTCGAAGCGCTGCTCAAGAAGGTAAACTACAAGGATATTAATTCCGTCGATGGCGCATCGGCATCCATCCGCGCCCTGATCTTGAAGGCGGCTATGCCTAAGGATTTACAAAAAGATATAGTTAGCGATTTTAGGAAGCTCAAGACGAAGTTTGTGGCGGTCCGCTCCAGCGCGACCGCGGAGGATTCCTCGGCCGCCTCTTGGGCCGGGGAGCTGGAGACTTATTTGAACACTACCGAGGCAAGCCTGCTTCTCAACGTCAAGAAGTGCTGGTCTTCGCTGTTTACGCCCCGGGCGATCTTTTACCGCAACGAGAAGAAGCTCCTCAAGACAGCGGTCAGCGTTGCCGTGGTCGTGCAGCAGATGGTGGATTCGGAGATTTCCGGAATTGCGTTTACCGTTCATCCCGTCACTAAGGACCGGGACCAGATGATTATCGAAGGCGGCTACGGACTCGGCGAAGCTATCGTTTCCGGCTCGATCACGCCCGATTCCTATGTCCTGAACAAGCGAAATTTTTCGATAATTGATATCAACATTGCTGAGCAGGAGCGGCAGCTCTTGAAGGGAGCTGCGGGCGGTGTGAAATGGACCGCAGTGCCCAAAACCAGGCGAGGCCGGCAGAAGCTGAGTGGTCTGCAGATCGTCCAGCTGGCTAAGATTTGTTCTGGCATTGAGAAGCATTATAAATTTCCCTGCGACATAGAATGGGCTTACGTTAAGGGAAAATTCTTTATTACTCAGAGCCGTCCTATTACTACTCTCTAGGCTCTGAGGGGGCTTCTTTGCGGCGTCCTCTTCATCTTTCCCCTTTCGGTCAAAATATGCTAAAATAAAAAAAGAATGACGTTCTGTTTTTATTTTTAAACTCGTCCTTTTGGCCACTCATGTTCGATTACTTGCAACAATTCAATAAATTACCCAAAGACCTGCGCGATCGGGTTTCTTCGCCATCCGCCATGGCCACGATTGCCGAGTTGGAAAACAAATATAGGGTCGACTTGGCGGCGACGGTGATGAAGATCATGGTTAAAAGTATCGCGATCCGGGAATTGGTTTCGCACCTCACATCGGAGCAAGGTCTGCCGCCGGATAAAGCTCAGGAACTGGCGCGGGAGATGAAAGAAAAACTCTTTAGTGTAGTCGCTGATCATTTAGGACTCGCCGGAGAACAGCGGGCCCTGGACTTGGATAAGGATATAAGCGTGATTATCAAAGAGGCCGGATTGGTCCTTCCTAGCGCGGTCCTTATCAGTCGGTTCAAGAATATATTATCCACCTATCTAAGAGGAGTGCGCAGCAAGATTGATACCCGGAACTCTCTCGCTAAAGACGCTAAGATCGGCGGGCTTAACCTGAGTCCGGAAGATATCGATCGAATTTTCAGGGTCTGCGCCGCGCGTCAGTTCAGGAGTTTGTCAGTTGGCGTTACAGGCATTTCGCCTACAGTACCTGAGCTTCCCCGGAGTGAACCGGCTAAATTAGTACCTGCGGTGCCGGTATCATCTCCTTCCGTTCCTCCCCGCCTCGCGGAAATTATGGCCGGGGCCGATCAGGCCGGGAGTTATGACTTGAAGAAAGCGATTTCTAAAAGGCTGGCTAAAGAGCCACCACCTCCCGTCCTTGATACGGACCATGAGCTGAGTGCGCCCGCCCCTCAACTGGATCTGCCTGGTCCGAAAGCTGTTTCCGAAACTCCGCCAGTTCCCGTACCGCTGGTTCCAGCATCCTCGGCTAAAACCGTGGCTCCGTCGGCCGCTGAATTATCGGCTCTTCCTCCTCGCGATAAGGCTAAGATACCTAAGCCGATAATTCCGATCACGGCCATCCCAGCTTCCGTCCCAGATGTTCCGATTACGCCCCCTCCCCCTCCGCCTCCACCTTCAC
>CAZLGE010000048.1:0-4350 GCA_964559375.1 uncultured Gammaproteobacteria bacterium
TGCTAAGATAGCCAAAATTATTAAAAATATAAAAGGGAAGCCGATCAACCAAGGTGTCGTGACTGGCCGGGTTAAAATAATCACTCAAAATGCCTCCTATAAGAAAATACCCCCAAATGCCGTAATAGTCACCCAAATGAGTACTCCCCAAATGACCCCGTTTCTTAAAAAGGCCAAGGCATTAGTCACTGATGAGGGCGGATTGCTTTGCCACGCCGCTATATTTGCTCGTGAATTTAAAATAATTACTATTTTAGGAACAAAAATAGCCACGCAAGTTTTAAAAGATAATGATTTGGTTGAAGTCGATGCTAATAAGGGAATTGTTAAAAAATTATAAAAAATTGGGATTTTCAAATATTCCAATTCTGATCGCCCCCGCATTTGCAGAAAAATAGAGTTTATAGCTCTATTTTTTTAGGTAAGTTATCATTTTTAGTCCCAGAGGAGCCCAAATTTACAGATGGAGTAAGGGGTTATTATGATAAAATTTGTTATATTATGGCTAACTTTAAGGCAATAACCTCTAGTTCGAACCGCGATTGATTATGCTATTTTCCAGAAATAAGTTGACATAATATATTTTATATGAATATATTAACTTAATGCTTTAATTAGCATTGAACCCAATTCCGCCGGGAAGTGCGGAGTGTATTATTAACAATTTGTAAAAATAGGAGGCCCCAATGGCTACTAAACAACAAATGGCTACTAAACAACAAATTTCCAAAATCGCCGCCGCATTGGTGGAGTTTCAGAAATGTTTTGAGGACTTGTCCACCGAAGACGGGCAGTACATAATACAGAACACAAAAGAGGCAATCGCCCTGTTTGTCAGTGCCGTCACTAATCGTACCAGGGAAACGGTCCAGACAGTCGTAAACATTCTCAGCGCAATCGTCTGTACATTCACCGTTGCCCCCACCACCAAAAAATTTGTCGTCAAAGACAAATTTAAAGTGGACACATCTAGGGAAGCTAAAATTAAAATTTCGTATCTTGGCGACAACTTCAAAAAATGGTTTCTCGGAAAGATTGAGGGGCCGTTTCCCGGCAGCACAGTTTACGGGCGTAGCTTGAAAAAAGATTCGGTTGATGGTCCGATTATTCAGGGGCTTGGTGGCAATGAAGCAGCCAAAACCACGTTAGCTGAAGTGTGGGCATTAATGGAAGCTCAACTAAATGGCGAAAGTGGCGATCTGCTCACCTGGTCGGCAAACATCTTTTACATAGAAGATGTTAAGGGCACGCTTCGTGACGTGTACGTGTGCTGGGATGGCGATGGCTGGTTCGTGTATGCGCGCTCAGTCGAGAATCCGCCTGAGTGGAACGCCGGCCAACGGGTGTTCTACCGTAAATCCCCTGGCTCTCAGGCTTCTTAATATTGTTCCTTTGTTCCTTTGTTCCTTTGTTCCTTTGTCCCTTTGTTTCTTGGATCATTTGACCCTTTCAATTTTCTTCGGAAAAACGAAAGGGTCTTTTTATTTTTAGTACCGCGTAATATATTGATATCAAATCAAAAATTGCTTACCCTCACGGCTACTGCGCCACGGTTTCGAAATTCTTCGTTTACCAGGGGGCAGGAATAGTTCGTCGTGGCCCAGGTGGCTCAACATTTGGCAGAAAATAATATTGAAATAGCCCCGCGAATCCTTATACAGGATGGCCGGAGGCAGGGTAATGGTCTGGTCGATGCTTTGCTGGGAACGGAAATATTTAAACATAATTTTGAGATGTTCAAAAAAACGAAAAATACCGATGCCGCCTCATCTACAAATGACGCCGCAAAGTCGGGTGACGAAGCTAAGATAGATGCTGGCTCGCCAGATTCGGATAAAATTTTGATTAACTAGTTAGACGAACGCAACTTAATTTCTTAGGGATTGGTCTTTATGGCTAATCCCTTTTTTATATGTCGAGTTGTCTAGTAAAAAGCCTGACCGTTAGACCGTGGATCCGCCAAGCGGCGCGTCCCTTTTCTCCCTGTCCGTGCTATTATATATAGCAGAGATGGAGTACTTTTCCGTCCTATCCGAACTGGTATGGGTATTATCTATATTTGGAGCTGATTAGGTTTTTATTAATAAATTATGAATATCAAGCTTGCCGTCATATATCGTTACTCTTTTTTCTTTATATTACTGGTTTTAGTCGCGATCTGGTTATGGAGCGTGAGTCTTAAAGAGGTTGCTCCGGGAGATGGTTGCGACGGTTCGCCGGAGGTTTGTGAGTTGCTTATTGCCGACTATCTTGACGCTTCACTACCAATTAATATCCGGGTTGAAGACCTCTTGAGTCGTATGACCGTCGAGGAGAAGATCGGGCAGTTAGCCCTGGTCGATCGCCGGGACTTGGCTGATTCGGAAGATATTGTTCGCTATAATCTAGGCGCTCTTTTGAGCGGTTCCGGCGCCCATCCGGAAGACAATACACCGGCTGGTTGGCAAGCGATGGTTGTCGATTACCAGTCTTATGCCGCCCGGACCCGTCTTAAGATCCCTCTTCTCTACGGTGTCGATGCAGTTCACGGTCATGCGAATGTTCCCGGCGCGACTGTTTTTCCGCACCAGATTGGTCTGGGAGCGACCGATGATGAGGATCTCGTCCGCCGTGTCTATGAGGCGACCGCCCGCGAATTGGCGGCCACCGGGATATATTGGAACTTCGCGCCCTCGCTTGATGTCCCTAAAGATTCCCGTTGGGGACGGACCTACGAGGCGTTCAGTGGCTTTAGCTCCCGAGTGTCGAAATTAGGAGCGGCGGCGGTCAGTGGCCTGCAAGGTGCTTCGTCTTCGCCGCTTGTTCTGGCCACCGTTAAGCATTATGTCGGCGGCGGGGCCGCCACCTGGGGCAGTTCCGTAAATGAGGATTATATTATTGATCAAGGCGATGTAGCCCTTTTTGAAAAGACTCTTCGCGCCGAGCATCTGGCGCCGTTTAAAGCGGCGGTGGAGGCGGGCGCTTGGAGCGTCATGGCGGGACTCAATAGCTGGCAAAAAGAAAAAATTACCTCGCATACTTATCTACTCACCGATGTCCTAAAGGGAGAGTTTGGTTTCCAGGGTTTTGTGGTGAGCGATTGGTATGGCGTCTACGAGATTCTAGGCAATGATTATCTAAACACTGTGGCCGCCATTAACGCCGGCGTCGACCTCGTGATGCTGCCGAAGGACTACAAGAAATTTTCGGCTGATATGTTCCAGGCGGTCCAGAATGGCAAGATCAGCTACAGTCGTTTGGACGACGCGGTGCGTCGTGTCCTGCTCGCTAAATTTGCGCTCGGGTTGTTCGAACGCCCCTTTCCTGGTTCCGCCGATCTCGAGGTGGTCGGTTCACAGGAACATCGCGCGCTGGCCCGGGAGGCCGTCCGGAAATCTCTCGTTCTCCTTAAAGACACCAATCATACATTGCCGCTCGCCCAAGAGGCCACTACGATCATCGTAGCCGGGCCAGCGGCGGATAATGTCGGCCGCCAAAGCGGCGGCTGGACGGTGGAATGGCAGGGCATAGACGGTAACTGGTTGGTCGGCGGCACTTCGATATTAGCCGGTATCAAGCAAGTCGTTTCATCTAGCACGGAGTTGATATATGATCTTGAGGGCGACTTTGAATTAAAAAATCGGGCGGATATCGGTATCGCTGTGGTCGGAGAAACACCCTATTCGGAAGGCGTGGGCGACGAGCAAGACCCACGGCTTTCCGCTGATGATTTGGCGGTCATCGAGAAGGTGCGCCAGGCTAGCCGGCGCCTGGTTGTCGTGATCGTGTCCGGGCGGCCGCTCGACATAAGAATCGCGGCCTGGAATTGGCCGACCATCGTTGCTGCCTGGCTGCCAGGATCTGAGGGTCAGGGAGTCAGCGACGTCTTATTCGGTGATTATCCATTTACCGGCACTCTGCCCATTTCTTGGCCCGGGTATTATTGATGTAATTATAATTTGCAGGTATATTTAGGGATTGTAATTTAACAATAAGTAACTAATCATACGGTCAGCTGCGTCGAGTAGCTAGCCATCTGAAGTTCGCTGACGGAAGCGACTACTTCAGGCACGGCCGGATTGATTATACTCCATAGAATTGGAGGTTCTGGAGAAAATTAAATATTTATATTAAATAATTCTTTTTGAGTGCGAGGAGGAGGTTATTTGTCTTGTTTTTCAGGGAAAAATGTGATAAAGTCGGTTCAAGGGACAGGTAGGAAGACCGTCCTAGGAGGAGAGGTGCCAGAGTGGTTGAATGGAACAGTCTTGAAAACTGTCGTCGGTGCAAGCCGACCGTGGGTTCGAATCCCACTCTCTCCGCACTGAATCAAAATCGCTTTTATTTTCAATTTTAGAGAGGACATTATAT
>CAZLGE010000049.1:0-4254 GCA_964559375.1 uncultured Gammaproteobacteria bacterium
GGCTTTCTTGAACCGCCAGTATAAGTCCGTGGCTATCGTGGCTGCGGCCCTGTTCCTCATAATTGGTTTCTTGCCGGTTCTGGGCTGGCTGACCGCCGCCGCTTTTTTGAGTGGAGCGGTTTTGTCCGGCTTAGCCGGCTATATCGGTATGTATGTTAGTGTCCGGGCTAATGTTCGGACGACGGAAGCGGCCCGCGGCGGGCTAGCTAAGGCCCTGAATGTCGCCGTGAAAGGCGGCAGTGTGACTGGTATGCTGGTCGTCGGGCTGGCTCTTCTCGGTACGGCCGGTTTTTATTTTTTAACCGCCGATCTCCATGCGCTTATCGGTTTTGCTTTCGGCAGCTCCCTGATTTCTATCTTCGCCCGTTTGGGAGGCGGCATTTATACGAAAGCGGCTGATGTCGGCGCCGATCTCGTTGGTAAAGTTGAAGCCAACATCCCAGAAGACGATCCCCGTAATCCCGCGGTCATCGCCGATAACGTCGGCGATAATGTCGGCGATTGTGCCGGCATGGCCGCCGATCTTTTCGAAACTTACGCCGTGACGACGATTGCCGCGATGGTACTTGGTAGTTTGCTCGCCCCTGGTAATGGCGCCATGATCATGTACCCGCTCGTCTTGGGGGCGGTCTCGATCATCGCCTCGATCATCGGCATATTTTTCATCCGCCTGGGAAAGAAGAACAACATTATGCAGGCCCTATATAAAGGTTTAGTGGCGGCTGGCCTACTCTCAGCCATCGCTTTCTATCCCGTCACAAATTATTTCATGGCCGCGGGAGACAGCCTGCGTGTCTATCTGGCTAGCTTGATTGGTTTGGCAGTGACCGGCCTACTGGTTGTCATCACCGAATACTATACTTCTACTTCCTTCCAGCCGGTTAAGGATATCGCTGAAGCTTCCAAGACCGGACACGGGACCAACGTCATTGCCGGCCTGGCCGTATCAATGAAGTCCACTGCTTGGCCAGTCGTTGTCATCGTCGCCGCCATCGTCTCCTCCTTCTCGCTCTTCGGATTATATGGCGTCGCCGTCGCCGCCATGGCTATGTTATCCATGGCCGGGATCATTGTGACGATCGACGCCTATGGTCCAATTACCGATAACGCCGGTGGCATCGCTGAGATGGCGGAACTCGGCGAAGACGTCCGCAACGTCACCGACCCCCTCGATGCGGTCGGTAACACGACAAAGGCAGTCACCAAGGGTTATGCCATCGGCTCGGCTGCTCTTGCCGCCCTGGTGCTCTTTGCTGACTTTACCCATTCGCTGCCGGACGGTTTCGAATTCATGATCAATAACCCCTATGTTCTCGCCGGTCTCTTTTTGGGCGGTCTTCTGCCTTATCTTTTCGGCGCCATGGCTCTTAAGGCTGTGGGACGCGCGGCCGGCTCCGTGGTCGAAGATGTCCGCAATCAGTTCCGGGAAAAACCGGGCATCATGGCTAATACCGAGAAGCCTGATTACGGACGGACTGTCGATATCGTAACTAAGGCGGCTCTTAAGGAAATGATTATCCCAGCCCTCATTCCGGTGGTAGCCCCGCTCATCGTCGGCTTTGGTTTCAATCTTTTTGGTCCGGGGCACGGTCTAGAAGCGCTTGGCGGCTTACTAGTTGGTTCAATCATCACCGGTATCTTTGTTGCCGTTTCAATGACATCCGGCGGCGGCGCCTGGGATAACGCCAAGAAATATATTGAAGCCGGTAACTTCGGTGGCAAGGGATCGGATGCCCACAAGGCGGCCGTGACCGGTGATACGGTTGGCGATCCTTATAAGGATACCGCTGGCCCAGCCATCAACCCGATGATCAAGGTCTTAAATATTGTCGCCCTCCTAATCGTCGGCTTGTTGCTCCTCTAAAGTTTTTATCTTTTGTTAGTAGAAGACGCCCGATAGGGCGTCTTTTTTTATTCTTGATTTTTACCTTAAAAATGCTATAATAGAGCGCATAATAAGCAAGTATAATTCATCCCAAGCCGGCCCTGCGCCGGCTTATCTAAGCTAAAAGACATCCTATGCAGGTAACCAGAAAAGAATTACCCAAGTCGCAGGTGGAATTGACCACGGAGCTCAGCTTGGAAGAGTTTGCGCCTTTTATCGAAAAAGGTGCCCAGAAGGTCTCGGAGCAGGTCAAGATTGAGGGTTTCCGGCCGGGCAAGGTGCCGACCGATATCTTGAAACAGAAAATCGGTGAGATGACCATCTTAGAAGAGGCGGCCAACATCGCTGTGCGTAAGACGATTGATGAAGTGATACTAAAAAATACCCTGGACCGCCAGGCGATCGGACAGCCTCAAGTCAATATTACCAAACTCGCTCCGGGCAATATCTTTGAATACAAAGTGATCGTTTCCCTCTTACCGACCACCACTTTGGGAAAATATAAGGATTTCGGCATCAAAGTCGAGGAACCGGCGGTAAGCGACGAGGAACTAGACAAGGCGATGCTGGAGCTCCGTGAGATGAGTGCCCACGAAGTGATCGCCGATCGCCCGATTCAAGCGGCCGATAAGGTTATAGCTGACGTCAAGCTATCACTCGACAAAGTGACGATCGAGAACGGCCAGCATCGGGATCTGGCGATTATGCTCGGCAAAGAATATTTCGTTCCTGGTTTCGATGACAAGTTGATTGGCGCTAAGAAAGGCGAAACCCGCGAGTTTACTCTGAACTATCCATCCGATCATCATCAGAAGAATCTGGCTGGCAAGAAGGTGGAGTTTGCGGTGACCATCAAAGAAGTTTATTCCCGTGAACTGCACGAGATGAACGATGAGTTCGCCAGCCATTTTGGCATGAAGGATCTTAAAGAACTGAATAAGCATTTTCGGGATAATCTGCTCCAGGAAAAGAAACACAAGGCGGAACATAAATATGAAGCCCAGATGCTCGAAAAAATTATTGGTGATACTAAATTTGGGGAGTTGCCGGATATCCTGGTCGATAGTGAAGTGAAGAATATGATGGGTGAACTGGAGCAGAGTATCACGAGTCAGGGAGGGAAGTTTGAAGATTATCTTCAGCACATCAAGAAAGATCAAAACTCCCTCATGCTGGAGTTCGCACCGAACGCCGTTAAGCGGGTGAAAAGCGCTCTAGTTATCCGCGAACTGGCGATCGTTGAGGAGATCACGGTAACTGACGAGGAGATCAAGACGAAGAAGGAGGCGCTTAAGAAGCAGTACGCCGGTAACCAAGAAGTTCTGAAGATGTTCGGCGAGCCCGGTTACGACAGCTATCTGCGAAACGTCCTGACCAATGAGAAAGTCATCGCCAAATTAAGGGAATGGAATTATGTCCACGCTGGCAGTAAATAAGAAGGCGCTATTCGATTATGAAATCCTTGATAAATACGAGGCAGGGTTAGTATTATACGGCCATGAAGTGAAGGCCATGAAGGCGGGGCAGGTCAGTTTGAAGGGGAGCTTCATCTCCCCCCGGACCAGGAGCGGCAAGACTGAACTGTATCTTCTTAGTTGTCAGGTTACTCCCTATAAGAACGCTGGACCGCTCCCCGGCTATGATCAGCGCCGTGAGCGCAAATTACTTCTTAAGCATCAGGAAATCGCCCATTTATTGGGTAAGAAGCAGGTTGAAGGCTTGACATTAATCCCGCTCAAAATATATACTAGTCATAGTTTTTTGAAGCTGGAATTCGCCGTCGCCCGCGGCAAGAAGAAGTATGATAAGCGGGAAACCATCAAGCGTCGGGAAGTCGACCGTCGCTTGCGGTCTTTGACAAAAAGAGGCTAGTCCAGCTCGAAAATATAAAGGGGATGCCAGGCATCGACAGCCGGACCTTTTTCGGAGTATTCAAGACGTGCTTAACTGTCACGCTAAACCGGTTAAACAAACACAACTGCCAAAACGGCAAAAGCGTTCACTTGGTTAACTCCGAGTTACGCTCCTGTTGTCGCTTAATTAATTAGCGATAGCCATCGGCCGCGGTGAGGCCTCGTAGCTTCGCGCCGGTGTCATAAACACGAGGCTGGATCGTCGTCGCTCTTCCTGGCGGCGGTCGAGAAAATGGAAGATCGCCACCGTCGCTTTTCGCGCGATTTATGATGACGGCGGTCAGACAAATTAAACTGCGCTAATCTTGTAAATGTATTTCGGGAAACCGGTTGGACATGGGTTCAACTCCCATCATCTCCACAAATCCAGGTCGGTCCAGTGGTGGAATTGGTATACACGCAACACTTAAAATGTTGTGCCAACAGGCTTGTGGGTTCGAGTCCCACCTGGACCAC
>CAZLGE010000050.1:0-3625 GCA_964559375.1 uncultured Gammaproteobacteria bacterium
GGCTGAGCATCTCTTTACGGCCGGTATCGGCCAAAAAAGAATCCTCGGTCCAATCGGTATAATAAACCGAATCCTTGAGGCCCCCAAAGCGCCCTTCCTGGACTAGAAAAGGGTCATTGCTCCTAGGACGCAGGGACTCAATTAAGCGATATTTCCTAACAAATTTGAAGATATTTGAGTTCATAATCCGAGAATGTCGTAAATAACATCTTATCGCGGATTAGAAGAAAGGGCAAGATATTATTTTAACTCTTTTTTAGTTTTTCTTCATTTAACTCTTGCTATAATTAAGAAAAATCATTGTTTTACTGAACGATAAACGTTAAAATATAGATAGTAAAAATATGCGCATCTTATTAATTGAAGATGACGGGGTTATCGCCCGCTCGCTTTCTCTAATGCTAAAAGAGGCTGCCTGCGCCATAGATACTGCTTTCGACGGCGAACGCGGCTATTTTTTAGCATCCACAAATCCCTATGATCTCATCATACTAGACTATAATCTACCTCTCTTAAACGGCCGAGAAGTTGTTATAAAATTAAGAGAAGAAAAAATTAACACCCCAGTACTAATGCTGACTGTCAATTGTGAGGTAAACGATAAGATCGACCTCTTGAATTTAGGAGCCGACGACTACTTAACCAAGCCATTTTCGCTTTCTGAGCTGCTGGCCAGAATAAAGTCGGTAACGCGCCGGCCACCGACCCGCCAGGAAGACATACTAAATTGCGGTGAATTAACCATGACTCCCGACCGATACCTAGTTACAAAAGGCAAACAACGTATTGATCTCTCCGGAAAAGAGTTTTCTCTCCTAGAATATTTAATCCAGAATCAGGGGCGCGTCCTTTCCCGACGTGAGATTATGGATCATGTCTGGGATGAAAACGCTAATCCTTTTTCCAACACGATTGAAGTCCATATTAAGAATCTTCGAAAAAAATTGGGCAGCGCGAGAAAAATGATTTTTACTTACCCTAATCGGGGATACAAGATTGATGTGCGACGATGAAAAAAAGGATTGTTGATATAATCCTGATTTTATTTTTTTGTATTTTTTTAGTACTTTCCAGGCGTGGCTATATTAAAACAGCGTCCTGGCTCCTAACTATTACATAAGTCCTACCGATGCTCTATTCCTTTTTTACTTGGGGAGCCGACTTGCCCACCGAGCTACTCACGACGGTTTTAGTAATCACAATGTCCGGAGCGCTAATCGGTCCGCATTTCGTACTGGCCAGAGCAGCCTCAATCAGCATTTTTTTGATCTTTTTAACATATCCGCAAAACAAAAATGTTGCTCCTGTTAATCAATATTGGAGACAAGAACCCCACGGGATAGGCGACGCCATCACTTACTCTGTCCTTTTACTGTTCATCGCGGCTATCGCACAATTTTTTTGTCATGAGCTGGAAAAATCCCTCCGTCGGGCACGTCTTAGTGAGGCGGCACTGCGCCGGGAGCGCGACCAATTAGAAATACGGGTTGCCGAGAGAACCGAACAACTACGTCGTGCCAATCTGGAAAAAATAAATCAACTCTATCGCCTGGCCACTTTTGGCCAACTCTCTTCGGGAATATTCCATGATCTTTTAAATCCGCTGACGGCGATATCTCTTAATCTTGAACTGATCGAAGGAGACATGAAAAATAAAATAACATCAGCTAAAACAAATCTACGTCAGGCAATCCTCGCCGCCAATAAAATGGGAGGGCTAATTTCCGGCATTAGAAAACAACTTCAGGCTGATAACCGAGCGGTGTCTTTCTTCATTAACGATGAGATTAAAGATATTACAGAAATATTAGCCTATAAAGCCAGACAGGCCGGAATAATCGTAGATATAGCAATACAAGAAAGGATTAAAATGAATGACTGTCCGGTAAAATTTAGTCAAATAATCATGAACCTAGTCGCAAATGCTATAGAGGCCAGCGTGGATACCGCTAATAGATCGAGTAATGGTAATAATATAGTTAATATCAGCGCGATTGTCTGGCAGGAAAATAGTATAGTTATTAAAGTAAAAGATAGTGGAGCTGGTATCTCACAAGAAAACATAGAGAAAATTTTTGAACCATTCTTTAGCACAAAAAATCACGACAAGGTCGCTTCGGGAATAAATAATTTAGGATTAGGTTTGGCCTCAGTTAAAGATATAGTTGAAAATCATTTCCAGGGCACAATTGATGTGACAAGCTTACTGGGCCACGGGAGTGAGTTTAGAGTCACACTACCGCTTAAGAAAACAGAAGATTAGATTAATCTTGTCTAGAAATGATATAATCCTCTTATGGCCACTTTTTCTCTTTCTATCATCATCCCCGTCTATAACGAAGACCAGATTGCGGCTTCCTTCCTGCCGTCTATTTTCGAGTTGCCACTCGATAAAGAGGTGATTGTGATAAACGACGGCTCGACCGACAACACCACCGTCGTCCTGAAGAAACTGGCCCAGCGCTTCCCTTTCCGCCTGATCAATCAACCGACCAACCAGGGTAAGGGGGCGGCAGTCAAAAGGGGTTTAGAGGAAATAAATGGCGAATACTTCATCGTTTGCGATGCCGACGCCGAGTATGATCCACGTGATATCATCCGCCTGCTTGATGAAATTAAAAAAAGCGGTCAAAAAACCGCAGTCTACGGCTCCCGCTGGCTTGATTCTGATCCTGGCGGCTGGCACTACCTAGTAAACCATTTTCTGACCGGCCTAACCAACCGGCTTTTTTCGAGCCGCCTGACCGATATGGAAACCTGCTTCAAGCTCATCCCGGCGTCCGCCCAGCAAGACCTGCGCCTGAGGGGCAAACGCTTCGAGATCGAGCCGGAAATCACCGCCCAACTGCTCAAGGCCGATTACAAAATACGCGAACTACCGATCAGCTATCGCCGCCGCAGTTATAAGGAAGGTAAAAAAATAAAGCCCCGCGACGGGCTCCTAGCCATCATTACTCTCTTTAGAGAAAGATTCTCCGCCTGAACTATTCTTCAAAGGCCGGCAGCTTCCCTGTTTTCTGCAGGCGCTCCAGTTCGGCAAGATAATGAAGAGCACTCGTGTTCTTCCGCTCCAGCTTCAGGGCTGTGTGCCAATCAGCCGCGGCTTTTTGATATTCTCCCAGGTTCCAATAGACGAGCCCACGCTCATTGTATATTCCGGGCAGGGTCTCTCCCTCGTCAAGGGAGCGACTCAGGTAGCCGAGCGCCTGCCTCCAGTAACTAGCTTCACCGCTCGCACCGTATAGGAAACCCAGAGAAACAAGAGCACGGGAATTATCCGGCTGTTCCTGAAGGATGAGACGATATATCTCCACGGCCAGATCCGGCTGCCCAGCTGCTTCTCCAAGAGCGGCCAAGTGGAAGCGGCCGTTATCTTCTGATTCCGCCGCTAGCTCCCGAAGGCGGGTGCGGAAGGCAAACGGTTCGATCTCATATTCTTCAATAATAAGTGGATCCGTCGCTTCTTTTTCCGCCAAGATGACCGTATAGCGATCGAAATAAACCAGGGCCCAAGCCGGGTCGCTCAGGATCGCGCGCAGGAAGCTCTGGGCCCAAGGTGTCGTGTCAGTATGGGAAAAATAGACAGTCTTCAGGCCATAACTCTGGCGATATTTCTCCCATTTCA
>CAZLGE010000051.1:0-3559 GCA_964559375.1 uncultured Gammaproteobacteria bacterium
GGAAAAACCTTTGTTTTGACGGGCACTTTATCTAGTTTGACAAGGGAAGAGGCGAAAGATAAGATAAAAGCAGCGGGCGGACAGATAAAATCTGGCGTTACCCGCGATACAGATTATGTCGTCGCCGGCAGCGAGCCGGGATCAAAATATGATAAGGCCAGGCAGCTGGGCATTCCCGTGCTGGATGAGGCTGCTTTTTTAGAGATGATAAAATTATATGGCGATAGATAGAAAAGCGATCGAACACGTGGCGGAACTCGCCCGTTTGGAACTTAGCGAGGAAGAGAAGGCCCGGCTTGCAGAGCAGCTCGGGTCGATTTTGGAGTATATCGATCAGCTAAAAGAAGTTGATACGGCCGGCGTCGAACCGACTGCCCAGGTGAGCGGCTTGGTAGACGTTTGGCGGAGCGATGAGCCGCGCGATTGGGACGAACAGGAGCTGGAAGCTGCTCTGGGCCTAGGCGATCGGGAAGGACGTTATATAAAAGTAAAGAAGGTTCTCTAGAAGATATGTCTTTAAACGAACTCACTATCGCCGCGGCGCGAGAAAAGCTAGACAAGAAGGAAATCACCGCCCGCCAGCTGGCTGAAGCCTGCCTGGCGCAGATTGCAGTGCGCGATCAGGAAATACATGCCTGTCTGTCAGTCTGCGAGAAGGAGGCGCTTGAAGCTGCTGATGCGGCTGATAAGCGGCTGCAGGCCGGGGAGAGCGGACCGCTTCTGGGCATCCCCTATCTCTGCAAAGACAACATCATGACGAAAGGGATCAAGACGACGGCCGCTTCTAAGATCTTGGAAAGCTATGTCGCACCCTATGATGCCACGGTGATTGCCAAACTCAAGGAAGCCGGGGCTGTTCTGTTAGGGAAGACGAATCTGGATGAATTCGCCCACGGCGCTTCCACGGAGAATTCCGCTTTCGGCCCGACCCATAATCCGCATGATATCAGCCGCGTGCCAGGCGGTTCCTCCGGCGGTAGTGCCGCGGCCGTAGCGGCGCACATGTGCATCTTCGCTCTCGGCTCCGACACTGGCGGTTCTATCCGCCATCCGGCGAGCTTCTGCGGGGTAGTCGGACTGAAGCCCAGCTACGGACGCGTATCTCGTTTCGGCCTCCTATCCATGACTTCTTCGACCGATGTGATCGGCCCTTTGGCGAAGACCGCTCGAGATGCGGCTATCGTCCTTAAAGTGATTGCCGGCCGTGACGATCTGGATGCGACTACTGCTCCAGAGGCGGTTGAACATTATGACCAGGAGATGGTCGGCGAGTCTGACGGCGGTCCGGCTACTTCTCTTCAGGGGCTGACCATCGGCTTGCCGAAGGAATATTTTATCGCTGGCTTGAACAAGGAGGTGGCAAAGGCAATGGATGAGATCGTGAAGCGGCTGGAAGCGGCCGGAGCGGTCATTAAGGATGTCAGCCTGCCCTATACCAAGTATGGTATCCCGACCTATTATATAATCACTCCTTCGGAGATTAGTTCTAATCTGGCCCGTTTCGACGGGATCGGCTGGGGATTATCGAAGAATGAAGCCGCTAATCTCCTGTCTTTCTATAAGCACAACCGCGGCGCCGGTTTTGGCCCGGAAGTGAAGCGGCGCATCATGCTCGGCACCTACTCTCTCAGTTCCGGGTACTATGATGCTTATTATAAGAAGGCTCAGGCGGTCCGCACTCTGATCATCAAGGATTTCGACAATGCTTTCAGTGCTGTCGACCTTCTCCTTACCCCGACCACACCGCAACCGGCCTTTAAGATCGGGGAACAGTCCAATGATCCCTTGGCCATGTACATGGAGGATATCTTCGTGACCGGCGCTTCCTTAGCCGGCTTAGCGGCAGTTTCTGTGCCTGCCGGGACCGTACCGGCGGAGGGCGGAAAAAAGATGCCAATAGGAGCTCAGATTATCGGGCCGCGCCTAGCGGAGAGGAAAGTCCTGCGGGCCGCCGACATCCTCGGCACTCTCTTAACCAACAAGTAAAATAACATAACTCTATGTTGAAAATCACTTCCAAGAAAGCCAATCTCAGCCTGCTGGTAGGAATAGTTGTTTTAGCCCTGATTGCCTTTATAGTGATTGAATTTCGGCCGGGAGATGACGGCCAGATGACAAACAATAATGGAGTCGCCGGCACGGCAGCAGCGGCTCAGAGCTATGTGACCCCCGAAATCCCCATGGCGGAAGATGACGACATGGTGATCGGTTCAACCGGATCCAACCTCAAGGTCTTCGTCTATGAGGATTACTCCAGCATCTTCAGTGCCCGTTTGGCGGACGACCTAGAAAAGGTGCGGAGCGAGTTCGGCGATAAGGTCGCTATCTACCTCCGTCCTTACGCTAAGGGTTCCAATCTGGCCGTCCAGTCTGCCAGGGCTGTCGCCTGCGCAGCTAGCCAGGGCAAGGGGAAGGAGATGAGGGCGCTTGTGTTCAGCAAGCTCAAAAGCAACCAGAATTTGGATCCGGAATCTCCGGAATATGGGCGGCAGATCGGCTTAAATACCGATAGTTTCTTAGCCTGCTTGACTAACGAGAGGAAATCAGGAAAAATAGAACAGTCGGCTTCCGAAGCTGAGGCCTATCAGGTTTATGGCGCCCCGACCGTTTTCATCGGAGATGAGATGGTCCCAGGAGCGCGGCCGTTCGAGGATTATGTCGATTCGGAGGGCCAGACCGTGGCCGGCCTCAAGACCCTGATTGCCCGGAAGGTCAAATAGGGGACAACTGAAGACAAGAGGAGAGTTCGCATAGTGGTCGAGTGCGCTCGCTTGGAAAGCGAGTATACCTTCACCGGTATCGAGGGTTCGAATCCCTCACTCTCCGCCAAGACAATTTAGTATCGGTTTGACCCGAATGCCCAGCTTTTGCTGGGTTTTTTCGTTTCCTATCCCTTGTACTCGACTAGGCGGGATTTTGGAACTAAAACAGGATTTTCATATCCTGTTTTTTGGTAGTTTTACTTTACTTTTATGGGTATTTAAGCTATATTTTAAATGCGAAACAGTAATAGATATTTGTGAGGATTTTGCCATTTATAATGGCGATTTTCCTATTTACGTACAGGAACGGACATCCCGACCGAACGTAAGTAGGATCCTCACGGACACCTTTTACTGTTTCGCAACTAGGTCGGGTGTCCGTTTTTGTTTTATAAAACTGATCCCGATAATAAATAAATTTAATTAACCATAAAATTTATGGACTATCAAAAAATTTGGGACAAGACCCTGAGTAAAGGAGAAGAAATTAAACACAGCTTCTCAATCGGCGATCGTTATATTAAATTCAATCTAATTGTTTGGGGTATTATCAGTGTGCCCCTGTTGTTTGCCGCTGGATTTGGTATTCTAACTTTTCTCATCGCTTTATTCTACTATGCCTTTTATATGAGGGTAGCTAATGCTTATGCTTTTACTAATAAAAGAGTCCTAATTCATACTGGCTGGCTTTCTACTCGCTCAACCAGCATTGATTATTCTAAAATAACCGATGTTCACGTCAGGGAACCATTTTTCGACAAGATATTAACTAAAACTGGTGATATAGCTATTAACAC
>CAZLGE010000052.1:0-3486 GCA_964559375.1 uncultured Gammaproteobacteria bacterium
TGGTAGAGCACCGCACTTGTAACGCGGTGGTCGTCGGTTCGAATCCGACAGTCGGCTCCCTGCACCAAAAAACCGCCCTTAAAAGCGGTTTTTATTTCTTTCAGAAAAATGTCCGTCTCAACTTAAACGGACTCCGCGGCCGCCTGTGTCCTTCTCCGCAACTGTTCCACTTTTGCTGAGTCCAAACCGCCATTCTCAGCCAGCGACGAAAAACCAATCGCCTCCAGCGACTGCCGAGCCTGCTCTCTAGTCATTTTTTTAAAACTGATCATCTGCTTACCGTCTTTTTCCGGTTCATCGATAACTTGCTTCAGATAACGGTTATAATAAAATCGCGGCGCCACAACGATATCCTTCGAAGACTCCGGAAATAATATCCAGTGAGAATCCGTACTATCAGAGGCGTCGCAGGATAAATTCAACATATCGCCGATGTTCCCATAAATGTAATGCTCCAGTCCCTCCCGCTCTTTCCAGTCCCCTATCAGCTTCCGGAATTTTTGACCGATGTCGGAACCGCTCCTCAATTCGGAAAAATAATGCTCTATGATATCATCATAAATCTTATCAAATCTATCCGAGTCACTCCGGTAAATTAGTCCTTCCGCCGAATTATGTCCTTCTAGACTAGAGAGATCCAAATGTGCCGCCAAACGCTCGTCCAAAGAAAAAGTGACAGTTTTGAGTCCTTTATTCATATCGAGCCAGTCGGAGCGGTGGATGCTGACCCCGAAGTCCTGAGGACTGCAATTCCGCAAAAAATCCCGGAACATTAGATAGTGCCTCTGGAATTCCCTCTGCAACCCCACCGAAGCGGTCAGAGATAATCCATCTACTGTCTCAGAAGAGACGGCCTCTTTTTCTTCATGATAATGCAGATTTGAATGCAAAAAATCTTCCATAAACCAACCAGCAAATGACCGCCAGGATTTGTGGAAATAGCGGGCTGTTTTCAGTTGCGACAGATCTCCGGAGGGCGCCAACACATCGCGATAAGCCAGCTGGCCGCCGGGGATTAGTATCCGATTAAGCTCTTCAAGCGTATTTAAGACCGCCTCTCGGCCAAAGATAATTTCTGTCTTCCCCATTCCGGAAGATCGGCGCCTGGTGCCGTAGGAACTAACTTCATGAAAGATGGCCGAAGCGTTGACGGCACTAACACTACCATCTTTAAAAGGTAGGGCCCCGGCGTCAGCGGCCACGCCGTCTAGACCCGTTTCGTTCTTAAGCGAAGCGACCAGCTTCGGCATTATGTCAACAGCCAACAATTCAACATCTTCCCGTCCGTCCGTCTGCTCTCTGAGCTCTTTTAGAGATTCACCGCCGCCGATACCCAGTTCGACGATACGCATCTTGCCATCCGCCGTCCAGGGTAACTCCCCGCTATCAAGCGCGCGCTTTAAGAGGCTGATCTTCTCCGGGATATTGTTTCGAATCTGCTTGAGATAATCTCCGGATTCCTTGTTTAAGTTGAACATAACTTTATTCAAATTTATCAAAAGTGAACCAGCTCATCGCTCCGACCGGTATATGATAACGCTCTTCGATAATCGTCCGAGCGCTTTCAAAAACAGCCTCCTCCCAATTCAGCCCCAGTCGGCCGGCGGCTCTTCTGATCGCCGCCTCCGATCCGCCCTCGAGTTCGACATAGGTGGGGATCCGGGGCCAGGTATCGATATCGACGGAAACGCCGTCCAAGACATAGGAATGGCGTTTCTTCTGTTGACGCCGGAAGGGCACCAAGCCAATCTTTTCCAGAAAAAGAGCAGCTTTACCCCAATCACCAACCGAAAATTCTATCTCTTCCACTCCGTCCATTCCTTCGCTGTGATGGTGTTTATAAGACAGAGAAATTTTTCCCTTACTCTTTCGGAGCCTGACAAATCGCCCGCTATCGCGCCAGTTCAGATCGTGATCATAATATATGATCTCCTCCAGGAGGTTCTCTCCTTTATCGAGTGCGCCCGACTCCGCCAATTTTTCCGCCAGACTAGCTACATCGATTTCTAAAAATCTCACTTCAATCTCTTGGTTAGACATAATTTTATATTTGCCATAATTATAACATTTTTATAAAAATACCCTCAATCGCTACGGACTAAGGGTAATTTGACGAAATCAAGAACCTTTCTGATGACCTGATCTACACTCAAGGCACTGGTGTCGATAACTATCACGTCGCTCCGACCTGCTATCACCTCTTCATAGGCCTGTCTAAGAAGATGCTGGCAGCCATACATCCGGATATCACCGGGAGACATCCCCCGGCTAATCATGCGGGCGGCTTGTATCTCGGGAGAGACGGACAGATAGACCGTCAGATCGGGCATGATGATTTCGCCCATATCTTCCAGCTTCGCCGCTATCCCCATCACCCGGTGATAAACAACCGTGGTCATCCAGTAGCGATCTACGATGACGTTATTCCGATCTTTCAGGAGAGCAAGCTCGGCAGATGCCTCTTGGACCACCTTTATAAAATATTGATAGTGATCTTCGTTAGAAGCGGTGGCGTTAATATGGTCTTGCTCCGCCCTCATATACTCGGGCGGCGTTTTATACAGTACCGCACTCAACCTAGCCGCTAAATCAGGACAAACTGATCCTTTGCCGGAACAATCACACCCCTCAACTACGATTATCATTAAGAGCCTCCTTCCTTTCGGGAATCGAAATTTTTTTCAAAGTGACAACCTTCTTCCGACCGGATATAGACAACTTTTCAGAGTGACCCTGCCGCTGACCAATAAACTGACAGACGATGGGCGCTAGATAACTGATCATCGGAGGCTCCGTACTGCTATCGGAGTCCTCATAACCGCCTACCTGATAGGTCCTAAGTTCTCCTTCCACATCAAGTTCGGCGATGTGGCCGATGCGGAGCTTGCTCGTATCGGAAGACGTGGGTTCGCTGATGACAATCATCTGGGAGATAATCAGGTTTATGGCTTTAATTTGCCCATTTAGGAAATCTTCATCGCGCATCAGCTGTTCGAAGGCAAAATTGTCGTGCCACTGGTTTCCTCCGACCTCGGCCGCCTCGGCTTTTTTACCTTGCGTCTCTTTGAGATCATCCATTAATTTCTGCTTTTGCGCCATTATTCGGTCGGCTCCTTTCAGGGTAAAATACAATTTTGTCATTGGTAACCTCCTGACGAATATATTTTTTAAAAAAGAACGTTTAGTTGCTCTTACCCTAATATATTAACAAGTATTTGTCAAATAACGCTTTTCTGGGTATAAGTTGAGTAAATCCTGTGCTTGAATAATTGGCGGCGATTGGCTAAGATAAGAAGGACCTAAAGACGGCATAATCTTGCTAAATATATGGCTACTGACGAACAGAACTTAATCGCCAAAATCCCGCCCCACAGCCTGGAAGCGGAGGAATCCTTCCTCGGTTCCCTGCTTATCGACAAAGATGCAATCATCAAGGTCGCCGACATGATCATGCCGCAGGACTTTTACCGTGACGCTCATAAGATC
>CAZLGE010000053.1:0-3473 GCA_964559375.1 uncultured Gammaproteobacteria bacterium
GATCAAAGAAATTAAAGCTTTAGAAATATTAGATTCTCGGGGCAACCCGACCGTCTCCGCTACGGTTATCCTCGAAGACGGTTCTAGCGGAACGGCGGCGGTGCCGAGCGGCGCTTCGACGGGTGCTTATGAGGCGGTGGAACTGCGCGACGGTGATAAGAGCCGCTTTGGCGGCCAGGGAGTCTTAAATGCCGTTCGTAATATCGAAGAAAAGATTGCCCCGGCCCTGATTGGCCAGGAGGCTTCGGAACAGGAAACAATTGATAAGATCATGATCAATCTGGATGGCACGGATAATAAGGCCGTGCTCGGTGCCAACGCGATTCTCGCTGTTTCAATGGCGGCCGCGCGCGCAGCCGCTTGCCAGGCCGGCCAGCCGCTCTATCGCTATTTAGTCAAGTTCAACCCGGATTTTTCCGGCCAGTACAATTTGCCGGTGCCGATGATGAACGTCTTAAACGGCGGCAAGCACGCCGACTGGGCGACCGATATCCAGGAGTATATGATCCTGCCGGTCGGGGCGAAGACGATGGCGGAAGCTGTCCGGGCTGGAGCGGAAATTTATCAGAGCCTGAAGAAGGTACTCAAGTCCCGCGGTTACAGCATCGCTCTCGGCGATGAAGGCGGATTCGCGCCGGCAGTAAGAAGCAATGAAGAAACTTTCCAGCTCTTGGACGAAGCGACCCGCGCTGCCGGCTACGAACCGGGTAAGGATCTCCTTTTCGGGATTGATGCCGCCGCTAGCGAATTTTACGCCGACGGCGCTTATGAGCTCAAGAAGGAAGGGAAGAAGGTTAGTGGCCAGGAATTGTCCGCCTTCTATTCTGCTCTGGCGGAAAAGTATCCAATCCGTTCCTGGGAGGATGTCTTTGCTGAAGATGACTGGGATAGTTTCCAGGCTTTTACGGCCGCTCACCCGGGAGCTCAGGTTGTCGGCGATGATCTGTATGTGACTAACGTGAAACGCTTGGAACAGGGCATTGCTAGGAAGAGCACTAATTCGATCCTGATCAAGCTCAACCAGATCGGCACTTTAACCGAGACGGTCGCGGCTATTCTATTAGCCCGCCGGAACGGCATGACCAGTGTCATTTCCCATCGCAGCGGAGAAACGGAAGATGCTTTTATTGCTGATTTGGCCGCCGCCATGGGAACCGGACAGATCAAGACCGGCGCTCCGGCGCGCAGCGAGCGCACCGCTAAATATAACCGGCTCATCGCTATCGAGGCCGAACTCGGCAGCCAGGCTGCCTATAGCCCGTTCCCCTTCCTATGATGGAGCTCGTCCATTTTTCTGCGACTCTCCTGACCTTGCTCGGCGGCCACGCCGTTTTGCTGTCTCTTGTCATCCGGTTTTTCTCAATCGACTCCCGTCCGGCCCAGATCGTCCTCGGCGTCATCATGCTCTTTCTTTTCCTGAACGTATTCTTTTCCTCTTATCTTATCCATAAGATAGATAATTTTTTTACGCGCGCCTATTATATCGCTTCCGCTTTGTGGATCGGGGTTTTTGTCAATCTCTGTCTAGCCTCGGTCGTGATTGTCATCATCAAATTGGCCGGCCCTTTCCTAGGGTTCCGTCTGCCGTTCTGGCTCCAGAACCTGATCTTCTTCGGCGGTACGGCGGCGATTTCCGTGGCCGGCATCTATAACGCCCTCAAGCCGAAAATCGTTTCCTATGACGTTCCGATCAAGGACTTGCCGGATTCCTGGGACGGAAAGACGGTGGTCCAGATTTCTGATGTCCATCTCGGCCCGGTTTACCGCAAACGCTTCTTTTACCGGGTCATCGATCAGGTCAACGAGCTGAAGCCGGAAGCGGTTTTTATCACTGGCGACCTGTTCGACGGCATGGAAGCAGAGTTCTCCTGGCTCAACCATCCTTTTACCCGCTTGCACGCTCCCCGTGGCGCTTACTATAGCTTCGGGAATCATGATCTTTATCTGGGGTTTAGCCGGGTGAAGCGTCTGCTGAGCGAGAATCCGATCAAGATTCTGGATAACAAGATGGTGGTCGTCGATGGCTTGCAGATTATCGGGATCAACTATTCATTCGATTCTAACTTCGACCTTTCCCGGGCGGTCATCAAGCAGGAGGGTTATCGCTCCGACTTGCCGAGTGTCCTTCTTTTCCACGCTCCGAAGAATATCGATCTGGCCAAGAGCGTTGGCATCGATCTGCAGCTGTCCGGTCACACCCATGACGGCCAGATGTTCCCGTATAATCTGGTCATCAAGTGGGGCCACCGTGGCTACGGCTACGGATTGTTCCGTGAAGGCGATTTCAGCCTGGTCGTCAACGGCGGCGTGGGCACCTGGGGCCCGCCGATGCGCACCTCGGCCCGCAGCGAGATCGTGAAGATTACCCTGCACAAGAAATAGCAGAAATAAAAAACCCTATCCTCCGGATAGGGTTTGTTTTAATTGTACGTTTCTTGCAGGCCTTGGATAATCTGGCTTATCGTTCGGAGCGTCTTCTCCGTATCCTGCAGACCCTGGGGTACGCGTATTTCAAAGATTTCCGAATGGGCGCGGATATAAGTCTCCGCCCCTAACTCGTATTTGACAATCGCTAAATGCGGGAATCTTTTGGCAGCGCAATCCAATATAGACTGGTAGTCAACATAATCTGAGACTTCGCCTAGATCCACGTAGCCTACCGGTCGCCCCATCTTTTTGGTTTGCTTGAAGGCGGGGTGCTCGTCATCCATCCGGTCGCAGGCGATCCGGGTAAGATCTTCCATTCTTTCCCAAGTGGAGACCAGGGAAGAGATATAAGGATTATTTCTTCCTGATGTTAATTCCATCATACAGAGAGAAATAGCCTCGAGCGAGTCATCTTCGCCGTGATTCTTTCTCATTACATCCAAGACGTGAAAGACCTTGAGGTAACGGCCGGCATAAGGATCGGAAAAGATGGACCTGGCATCGCTGGACCTCCATAGATCGTCTGATTTCTTAAGATAGTCCCAGACGTTTACCCCCAGTCTTTCTAATGCCTGGAGAAGGCTTTCCTCCCCGACTTGTGGGGTTAAAGGAATCCCGAGCAATTTCAGGTCTTCTGTCAGCGTGGGCGAGAAGCCCTTGCCGATCCAGGATTTGATGCGGGTAGCGTTATAAGCGGCGAATTTAAGGAGGGCAATATCATCTTCCTGGTTTTTAGATCCGATGCCGAGGATATGGAAGAGGGGGGAGGACATTCGAGCACCCGGTCCCAGATATTCCTTTATCTCCGCCATTGCCTCGGAGACATTTCCCTGGTTACCTAACCAGTCAGGCGAGGCTGGAACCAGATGTATCTTCGTTTTTGGGAGAGACTTTATTAAAGCCGCCAGCGGGAAAAATATTTCCAGCAGAGCCTTCTGATTGATGAAAATTATTATTATTTCCATCGCAACTCCTGTGTTTTGTCATTTTGTTATTTGAGAACTACTTATTATGATATTTGTTACTCTAAAGTACTTGATAACATG
>CAZLGE010000054.1:0-3283 GCA_964559375.1 uncultured Gammaproteobacteria bacterium
GGGAAAAGTTGAAAGATTTTTCGGGTGGCCGCTTTTTCCTGATTTTAGCGGCTTTTGTGGTTATTTCTCTTGGCAACGCTTTTTTAGGTGGGAATGAGCTGCAACTTATCTTTAATGATTTTAACGCCTGGCCATACCTGTTCCTGGTGATTCCTCTGACGGTCGTTTATGGTTCGGCCGACCAGGAAAAGTTCGAGCGGTTGAAGACTTGGTTTCTGGCTGGAGCACTCTGGCTCAGCCTTAAAACTTTATTTGTCCTGTTTATTTTTACCCATGATGCTAGTGTGGCGGACGCTATTTATTATTGGCTGCGGAGGACTCTCGGCGGGGAAGTGACGGTAGCTATCGCTGGTTGGCCGCGGGTTTTCATCCAGGGTCAGATATTCTCGGGGATCGCTTTTCTCCTAGTCTTCTGGCTCAGGCCGGTGGCTGATCGGTTTAAGGACCTTTTCAACCGGGATAATATCGGCGCTTGGCTCTTGGGTTCATTATTTTTTAGCACCGTGCTTGTTAGTTTGTCGCGGAGCTTTTGGGTAGGTTTTGCCGTTTCCATCGGGCTCGGCGTACTAGCGCTCTGGCGGCTTCACGGCTTTCGGGCCGCTGCCCGGGGCACGGCTTGGTTGGCTCTAGGCGGGTTCATGAGCTTCGTTATCATCTACCTACTCATGATAATCCCCTATAATCAAGGTTTGACTGTAAATATCGGTGAAAGTTTGCTTGATCGGGTAAAAAGCGAGAATGAGCCGGCCGCCGCCTCCCGTTGGGCGCTTCTGCCCGTTCTCTGGGAAGAGATCGGGCGCGAACCCTTTTTTGGCCAAGGCTATGGCGCGACCGTAACATATCTGACTCATGATCCCCGCGTCTTAGCGACCAATCCTAGCGGCGAGTATAAGACCTATGCTTTTGAATGGGGTTATCTGGATATCTGGCTGAAGTTAGGTCTCCTGGGTCTCATCGCCTATCTTGGGCTGCTTGGCAAGCTTATCTGGGATGCTTGGCGGCGGGGAGTCATGAGCGGTGATAAGTTGTATATCGGATTAGCCGCCGGGCTGGTTTTTCTCGCCGCGACTAACTTTTTTACCCCCTACCTGAACCATCCTCTGGGTATCGGTTTTTTGGTTATTTGCTCTTGTCTAATTTGGACAAATAAAGTATATTAACATTACTAACTTTCAATCAAAATATGAATGAACAAATAATCTCTCAGGAGGGATACGACAAGTTGCGTGACGAATTAAATTTTTTAACCACCGTCAAACGCAAAGAAATCGCCGAGCGGATTGAGCGCGCCAAGGAACTGGGGGATCTTAGCGAAAATGCCGAATATAGTGAGGCAAAAGATGCCCAGGCTTTGAATGAAGGCCGGATACTGGAATTAACCAATACGCTCAAGAACGTAACGATAGTCGAAAGCGGCTCTTCTAAGGACACGGTGGCCATGGGTTCAACCGTCACGGTCAAATCGTCGGGCGGGGAGAGAAAATATACCATTGTCAGTTTCAATGAAGCTGATCCGGCGGCCGGTAAGATATCTAATGAGTCGCCGCTCGGTGTCGCTTTTTTAAATAAACGGCGCGGTGCCGAAGTAGAAGTCGAGACCCCCAAAGGGACGGTTAAATATAAGATTACCAAGATTGAATAATATTTCCGCGAAGGGCGCGGGACAGAAAAAATATGGCAGCCTCGGAGACGGCGGTAAAGAGTTCCGCTTCGGAACGCGATGACCGCTTGAAAAAACTTGCAGAGCTCACGAAGGCCGGCGTTAATGCCTACCCAGCCCGCACCGGGCGGGACAGGGAAGTTGCCTCTGTTCTCAGTGATTTTGACAGCCTGCTGGCCTCGCAGGCCGGTTTTTGTTTAGCCGGGCGCTTGCGATCTAAGCGCGAGCACGGTAATCTGTCCTTCGCCGATTTAGAAGATGGTTCCGCTAGTATCCAGTTGGCTTTATCTAAAAAAGATTTGGGCGCCGAACACTATAAGTCATTTAGCAAGTTGATCGATGTTTCCGATTTTATCGAAGTTAAAGGCCAAGCCTTCCTTACCCAGCGCGGCGAGAAGAGCGTGCTGGTAAAAGAATGGCGGATCTTGTCTAAGGCTCTCCGGCCCATCCCGGACGCCTGGTATGGCTTGAAAGACGAGGACGAACGCCTGCGCAAGCGCTACCTTGATCTGCTCCTGAATCCTGAATTAAAAGAGATTTTCCGGCAGAAAGCTCGTTTCTGGGAGGTAGTCAGATCATTTATGACGAGCCGAGGATTTTTTGAGGTGGAGACGCCGACTCTCGAGACCACGACCGGCGGTGCCGAAGCGAATCCTTTTAAGACCCACCACGAAGATTTTGATCTGGACGTCTTCTTGCGCATCTCGATTGGCGAACTTTGGCAGAAGAGGCTGATGGCCGCTGGATTTGAGAAAACGTTCGAGATCGGCCGAGCTTACCGTAATGAAGGCTCTAGCCCGGATCATCTGCAGGAGTTCACTAACCTTGAGTTCTACTGGGCCTATGCTGATTATGAGATGGGCATGAAGTTCTGCCAAGAGATGTATCAGGAGGTTGCCCGTGAAGTTTTCGGTCGGACCAAGTTTTCGACCCGCGGTTTCAGCTATGATTTAGCCGGCGATTGGCCCCGCATCGATTATTGCAGTGAGGTAAAGAAACAGACCGGAATCGATATCTTGAAAGACTCGGAAAAGGCCATGACGGCCGCCTTAGATAAGCTTAAGGTTAAGTATGAAGGATCGAACCGCGAGCGGTTGATGGATACCCTCTGGAAGTATTGCCGCCGCCAGATTGCCGGTCCAGTCTTCCTGATAAATCACCCTAAACTCGTTTCGCCGTTATCTAAATCTTTGCCGGAGAATCCGGATCTCACCGAACGTTTCCAGATAATCATTGCCGGGAGCGAGGTGGGGAACGGCTTTTCTGAGCTCAACGATCCGCTCGATCAATATCGCCGTTTTGCTCTTCAGCAGGAGCTTATCGACAAGGGAGACAAGGAAGCGATGATGCCGGATTGGGAATTTGTTGAGATGTTGGAACACGGTATGCCACCGACCTGCGGTTTCGGCTTTGGCGAGCGGCTCTTCGCCTTTCTAGTGGATAAGCCAATTCGTGAAGTGATGCTTTTCCCGCTCATGAAGCCCCGGCGGGAGGAATGAGTCGGACTTTACATTTTTATCTTCAGTAGTTATAATTTTTTTGATTTTTGATCGGGGATCGTCTAACGGTAGGACTACAGGCTCTGAACCTGTCTATTGGGGTTCGAATCCCTATCCCCGAGCA
>CAZLGE010000055.1:0-3009 GCA_964559375.1 uncultured Gammaproteobacteria bacterium
GCCCCCGAGATTGGAGATAAAATAAGTCCTCCTCGTTAAGCCGGCCAGCGGTCGCCTCATGGGCCAAAACGGCGCTCTGATTTTTTGTCCTGATAAGCGGTATGGTGTCCGATTCTGATTTCTCGTCCAGAATAAGAGCGTCGCATTTAACGCTAGAAGCAGCGTTATCAGCTTCCGGCGCGATATCGATGAGTCCACGGTAGATGGAGCGCCCCCCGTCTCGCGAAATACTTTTCATAACGATATTCGAGCTGGTATCAGGCGCTAAATGGATGACCTTAGCTCCAGTATCCTGAGTCTGGCCGGCACCGGAAAAAGCCACCCCCAGATGATCAGCCGTCGCCCCCCGGCCCTTGAGGACCGAACAGGGGTAAAGCATCGTCACGTGGCTACCGAAATTGCCGCCCACCCACTCCATATGGGCGCCGGTTTCGACTAACGCCCGTTTAGTGTTCAGATTATAAGCATCTTTGCTCCAGCTCTCGACGCTACTATAACGGAAACGGGCCCTGGCGGCAACAAATATCTCGACCGCCCCAGCGTGCAAGGAATCAACCCCATAACGGGGGGCGCTACAGCCTTCAATATAATGGGCCTGCGCGTCTTCTTCCACGATTATAAGCGTATGCTCAAACTGGCCCATACCTTTGGCATTCATGCGAAAGTAAGCCTGAAGCGGCATGTCGACTCTGACGCCACGAGGTATATAAAGGAAAGTCCCGCCACTCCAGGCGGCGCCATGCAACGCAGCGAACTTATGAAGCGTAGGTGGAATGCACTTCATAAAATATTTTCGAACAAGCGCCTCGTGGTTTTTCAAGGCGACATCGAGATCTTCAAAAATTACCCCCTGCTCCTTGAATTGTTCACGCAGACTGTGATAAATAACAGTCGATTCGTATTGGGCACCGACTCCAGCCAGAACTTCTTGTTCGGCTTGTGGTATGCCTAGGCGGTCAAAAGTATTCTTGATATCCGGCGGCACGTCCTTCCAATCCTGGGCTTGTTTATCAACCGCCCGAGCATAATAAGTTATCCGATTCAGATCCAGGCGAGAAAGATCCGGTCCCCAGTTCGGAAGCGACGCCGTCTTATATAGGGCGAGAGACTCCAGACGCTTTTCGAGCATCCAATCAGGCTCGTCCTTCTCCTGAGAAATGAACCGCACCACATCTTCATCAAGACCGGGCCTTGTCTTAGACATATATCCGGAGGGATCATGATTATCCCACATCGAATCATGGGCTTTTGTCTTTCCTTGGTTCAAAGCGGCAAGAGGCATCGGCATACGGATATTGGTTTTTTTGGTAAAGTCAGCTCTTAGGAGGCGAGATTCTCAAAACCTTCCTTTTCCAGGCGCGCCGCTAAGTCGGGACCGCCGACGGCGGCGATCCTGCCCCCAGACATGACCACGACCTGATCGGCGCGGACATACTTGAGGATACGCTGATAATGAGTAACTATCAGGGCGCTAGTCTCAGGTTTTATATAATCAGCAATCGCCTGTCCAACCACTTCGAGGGCATCTACATCTAATCCAGAGTCAACTTCATCAAAGATTGCCAAGCGGGGTTGGAGTAAGGCCAGCTGGAGCATCTCCGATTTTTTCTTTTCACCACCAGAAAAGCCACTATTAAGATAACGGCGCCCCCAGTCATCCTTGATATCCAGCCGGGTCGCTTGTTCATCGAGCATCTGCTTGAAGGCGAAGACATCCATAGCTTCCTCCCGCCGACTAAGGGCGAGAGATTTATAGGCTTCAAACAGAAAAGGGTAATAATCGACGCCGGCTATCTCGCGCGGCTGTTGGAAACCGAGGAAAAGACCCAGGGCGGCCCGCTCTTCCGGTTTAGCCCGGGTAATATCTTTACCGTCAAAACTGATCCGGCCAGATTCAACCGTATACGCCGGATGGCCCATGAGTGTCGAAGCCAGTGTACTCTTACCCGATCCATTTGGTCCCATAATAACGCAGACCTGGCCAAGCGCCACCTTCAAACTCACATCATCGAGTATCAGCTTATCACCGGCACGAACTTTTAAGTTTTCTATCTCTAAAATATCCATATTTGACGATATTTCCCTAAACGGGTGGAAATGTAATTATAATCTAGCGGGCGTTAAAGGGCAAGGCGTCGCTAGCCGATAGGCGCCTAGCCTGGTTTGACCGGATCGCTGAGGCGAGTTATAATTTTAGGAAATAAAGCATCACTATGGCCAGATTTTTAATCATCTACGCTCATCCTAACCATGACGGCTACCACGCCTATTTTTTAAATCAGGCGATCGCCGATTTAGAGCGGCGCGGTATTGCCTATCAGCTGATCGACCTATATGCGATTAATTATGATCCGGTCTTAAAAAATGACGAACTCTATAGCGCCGGGCGCCGAGCGATCTCGGAACAGAACCAAGCATTCCAGAAACAGGTCATAGAGGCGGACCGCTTACTCTTTATCTATCCGACCTGGTGGAACAACTTGCCGGCCATCTTGAAGGGTTGGCTAGATCGGGTGTTTGTCAGCCGTTTCGGCTTCATTTATAAACTAGGGATCCCGGTCGGTCAGTTGCACGGCAAGAAGGCAGCCATCTTCACGGCCAGAGGTGCCCCCCGCTGGTATTCCCTGCTTTGGACTCACGAGCGCTCCCTGCGCGCCCTGAGTCACGACGTGCTCCGCTTTTGCGGCATGTCCACTCGTGGTTTCCGTTTCGGCTCGACGCGCACTCTCGACGACCGCGGTCGAAGAAAGATTGCCAAGATTGCCGCCCGAACGATCCGATATCTAGTGGCCTGATCCTTTCCTGAGCCCTCTTAGTAGCTTAAACTTATCGCGCCGACACTTCTCTAAAGCCCAATAGACGGCTATTCCGGCCGCCACCATGACGTTAAGCGACTTATTGATGCCATACATAGGGATCTCAATAATCTCATCAACCAATTCCAGGGTTTCCGACGTGATGCCGTTGGTTTCGTGTCCAAAAACAAAAGCCAGCGGAAAATCATAATCA
>CAZLGE010000056.1:0-2923 GCA_964559375.1 uncultured Gammaproteobacteria bacterium
CAAAAGAATCTGCTATATCATCTACAATTAGTATTGTATCAATATTGTGCTTTATTCTAGCGTTCAGCTCAAAAAGAATATTCAAGATATATAAAGCTTTTTTCTCGCCTTGGCTTAACACTTTTAAAAGAGAGTTTTTATCAACCGCGCTTGACTTTTCAGGATCTGAGAAAGTAAATGAAATCTGAGGGGTAGAGCCTTTTAAAATAACCTCATCTTGATTTACTACCTCCATTTTGAAAGGGACAGAAAATCTCTTATTAAACATGTCCACTACTTCTTCCCAATCAGTCCTTTCATTTCTGGCAGCTTCGATGGCCTCTTCTATAATTATTTTCCCACTCCGATATTCATCGAGAAGAGCTTTAAATTGATCGTGCTGACTTGAAAGATAAGATATCCAAATTTCCTTTTGTAACTTTTTGTAATCAGCCAACTCTGCAACAATATCTTTATTATCGAATAAATAATCGCGAAATTTTCTTAATTCTATGGTGGTTAGTTTTTTATCGATTGCGTCAAATTTCTTTGCGAGGTCGTCGTTCGATAATATTTTTTTCTTTTCTTCCTCGATACGCTCATCCAGCTGTTCAGGTGAGGTAATCTCATCTTTTCCAACTCCGTTAAACAGATTTACTGAGTGCCTAGCCGAAAAAAAACCATTATCTGTTAAATTCTTATGGACTGTTTTTGCGTGATAATGGTTGAAAGATTTACTTAAAACTGGGGAGTTTTCAACTAGCTCATTGTATTTATCTATATAGTCTTTCAATTGAGTTTTTATTTGTCCGGATTCCAGAAACGCAATTGTTTTATCGTTAAAGAGCTCCGAGTAGGTAACGGTCGACAGTCGCTCATCTTTTGACGGAGCGACCCTCGACTCCAGCCTTTCAAACAACTCAAATATCGAACTAGCTCCAAAACACTTTAAAAGTTCGGTTTCAGGAGTAACCGATCTACCAGTGAGGCCCGACAATTGTTTTAGCTTTTTTAATAGCGCTTCTTTTTTATCGTCAATTTTTTGAAGCTCGTCATCGTACTTTTTCTTAATCTCTTGGTTTACTAAAAGGAGGGATGTTTTGTCTGAATTGAAATCTTCGTTGTATGGTTCAATTACAAATATATTATCACCGTTAATCTCCGAGCCACTTTCATCTTGAATGCTTCTTGTGTTTGTTCGCTCAGGGAAGATAAGGTCACCTGAAGGCTTGTTTTTGGTAACATCAGAAAATGTCTTCGAAAACGATGTCTTCATGAAGCCGTTAGGGGCGTAAATAGAAAATCCCCTGGTATTGCTAAAGTCGAATTCATGATTCAATGCCTTGATGCCATAGCAGTTCTCAAATTTCAGCTTCAATTTGTTCATGTTCTCCTCCAGTATTTATTGCATAACGGGGCCGGCGCGCACCGGCGGGGGATAAATAGGGACACTTCCCCATTATTCAATCAACATTACGAACAGATAATATAATTCATCGTTGCATCACTTCGCGTTGTCAACCACTGCCTTCCGTAATGTGATGGCATCACCGAATTATTTTCTGAAGGCGGCGGCTTCTTTCTTGTAGTCGTTGATCACTTCGACCTTGTCCACACTGAAGAACTCATCGCGATGGTAGCGGATCGTCCCTATGTAGACGGCTCGATCATCGGGCCTGATGTCGATCTTGTACCCGGCCGGGATGACCATCTTCTCTATCCCGACAGTTTTCATCCCCATCCATATCTCGGATCGCACCACGTAAAACGGCTCTCTGCGGGCTCGCACATAAAACGTGTTGCCAAGCTCTACCTCGATCCGCCCGCTGTAATCACCCAATGACGGATCGGCAATGCGCCGCTGTTTCGTGTCGGTGAGCAGGATTACCTTGTTCCGGTGCTCCTTCGTTACGGGGCTCATCCAGACGTGCGCCGGGTAAAATCAGGGACACTTCCCGTTTTTTGGATATTTTGGGGAGTGACTCGTTAATTAGTCAATTCCATCTATCTCAACATAGGAACACTAAAACCATGCAATAAGGGCTGGCTGATCGTATTTTTTCTGTGGGGTCGCTTGTTCGTAATTAACATTTCATTAGATATGCCCTTGTAGCGTGGTGTAACATTAAAATCAAGAGTAATTACAAGTGTTTAAGTGCGTATTAAGTGACCAGTTTCTGGACACTCGGCAGGCAAACCATGTAATAACAGCAGGTTAGCGTAATGTGTAGAAACGTCCAGAAACTGGAAATCTGAGGTAACTGGCTGGAATTGTTGGTGGTGGTGGGGTGTCGCGGTAGGTGAAAAAAGTATATGGCGGGATTTCGGCCGGGCACTCTGGCGGTGCCCGGCGAGGGAGTGTTTCCCTACCAGCGGTCGTAATGGATAAGTGTGGTTATGTCGGCGCGCGGCAGCCAGCCGGCCTTTTCCAGTTCCGGCCGGTCGTGGAAGAACGAGACATACCCGACGCAGAGGTAGGCGATCGGTACGATGTGTTCCGGTATCCCGAGGGCCTCCCGCAGGTCGTCATGATGAATGATGCTGACCCAGCCGACCCCCAGGTTCTCCGCCCGGGCTGCCAGCCAGAGGTTCTGCACGGCGCAGACCGAACTGTAGAGGTCCATCTCCGGGTTGGCGGTCCGGCCGATGACGACCGGGCCGGTGCGGGTCCGGTTGCAGGTGATGCAGATCCCCACCGGGGCCTCGGTGATCCCCTCCAGCTTAAGCGACTTGTAGACCTCCTGCCGCTCCCCTTCGAACATCCCGGCCGCCTCGCGGTGGGCCACCTCGAACGCTCCCTTGATCCGCCCCTTGACCGCCGGGTCCTTGACGACCACGAAATCCCACGGCTGCATGAAGCCGACACTGGGGCCGTGGTGGGCGGCGAGCAGGATGCGCGACACTACCTCCTCCGGTATCGGGTCGGGGAGGAACTGCCCCCGCA
>CAZLGE010000057.1:0-2616 GCA_964559375.1 uncultured Gammaproteobacteria bacterium
CAACGCTTGTCGATCGGCTGATTGCCGCCGGTCACGATGTTCGGGTAATTGATGATCTGTCTTCGGGTAAGAGGGAATATCTAAATCCCAACGCGCTCCTGTACCAGAACGATATCCGATCGCCGGAAATCGCCGGCATTTTTCAAAAAGAGCAGCCGGAGTACGTTTTTCATCTAGCGGCTCAGATTGACGTCCGAAAATCAATGAGTGATCCTCTATCCGATAACGAAATCAATGTCCAGGGTGGCCTAAATATTCTGGAACACTCCCGGTTAAGCGGCGTTAAAAAGTTTATCTTCGCTTCTACGGGCGGTGCCGTTTATGGAGATGCCGAAGAGATCCCAACCACTGAATCTTATCCACCCTACCCCCTGTCTTTTTATGGCATCCATAAACTGACTTTTGAAAAATATCTCAATTGTTATCGGCGAGTGTACGGGCTTGATTATACGATCCTCCGTTTCGCCAACGTCTACGGACCGCGTCAGTATAAGGGCGGCGAGGCTGGTGTCGTCGCGATCTTTACCGATAACGCCGTTCGGGGACGCGAGAGCGCTCAATACGGAGACGGACAGCAGACACGCGATTTTGTTTATGTCGATGATGTCGTCCGGGCTCTTGAGTTGGCTAAAGATATCGCTTGCCCAAACGAGATAAATATCGGAACCGGGGTGGAGAGTAGCCTACTCGATGTTCGGAAGGCGATCGAGGAAGCTCTCGGCACTGTGCCTAAGATCCGCCAAGAACCGGCTAAATCGGGTGAGCAACTCCGCAGCTGTTTGAGCCCGCGACGGGCGAAGGAGGTGCTTGGTTGGGAGCCGCAGATCGACCTGGCGGCCGGTATTAGGCTGACCGTCGATTGGGCCAAGGAACAATCTAAATAATCTATGAAAAAATTGCTTGTCGCCAATTGGAAGATGAATCTCAGTTATCGGGCTGGCTTGGCTCTAGCTCAGAAATACTCGCTCAGCCGCCGTTTGAAGAGATCCGCGTGTGAGGTCGTCATCTGTCCGGATTATCTCGTCCTGCCGGAAACCTCCCGGATATTCAAACGTTCGTCTCTAAAAATCGGTGCCCAGGACTGCGCCGCCTCTACCCGCGGCGCTCATACCGGGGAGGTTTCGCCGTCTGATCTGAGGGCGGTCGGAGCGCGGTACGCGATTATCGGTCATAGCGAGCGACGCGAACATCTACACGAGAACTCGGCTATCATCGCCGCTAAGATCAGGGCGGCTCTTAGCGAGCGGCTTATCCCGATCATCTGTATCGGTGAAAAGCTCATCGAACGGGAAAACGGCGAGACGCGCAAATATTTGAATTGGGAATTGAGGCGTCTCTTGTCCGGTCTAAAACTAAGCCGGACCGAAGATCTAATCATCGCTTACGAACCGGTCTGGGCGATCAGCACCGCCCCGCAAGCGAAAGCGGTGTCAGCGGTTGAGGCGGAGTCAGTCCATGCCCACATAAAGAATCAGGCGGCGCGTCTTCTCAGGAAGAATATCCGCGTTATCTACGGTGGGAGCGTGAATACCCTGAATGCCGCCGGTTTTTTGGCGCAGCCCAGTATCGACGGACTCTTGGTCGGGGCCGCTTCACTTAAGCTTGCGGATCTCGAGGCGATGTGTTAAAAATTTCTCGGTTATATAGCCGGACGTGATTTTGAATTTTTATGTCTATAACGATCCCTTTAGTTATCATCGGCTTGGCAGTTATCATTATCCTGGCGATCATCATCAGGAAGTTTCCCGCCCTTGCCATCTTGGATGTCGAAAATATTCCGGGTGAGAAAGAATCCAAGTTTAAGGAGCAGATTATGAAGTCGCGCGTTGAGCGGGACCTGGCGGCCGTCAGCGGTTTTTTCGGGCGCATGTGGTTATGGCTGTCGAGGCGTCTGGGCGGCGGTCTTAAATTCCAACAGGATAAGCTCCGGCGAGTCAAGATGACGTATCAAGCCGCAATCAAGATGTCTTGGCACGAAAAACAGCAGCAGATTAAAAAATTGCTGGGCATCGCGGAAGAAGCTCTGAAGAAGGAAGAAAAAAATGAAGCGGAAGAAAAGTTGCTTGAGGTGATCAGCCTTGATCAGAAGAATTTGCCTGCCTTTTTTCGCCTTGGCCGCCTGTACGAGGACCAGAAGAAATGGGCGGAAGCCCGAGAGACGTTTCAATACGCGCTCAAGCTATCGCTTAAGCGGACGGAGCGACGGGAAGATCCCAGCGGGGAAGAGGATCTACTTGATGCGACGCCCCAGGAGATATATTTTGTCTTAGCTGGGATTGAAAAAGAAGTCGGCAATCTGGACGCCGCCCTAGAAAATATCCGTGAAGCGCTCGAGCTCGAGGCGGCTAGCCCCCGTTACCTTGATTTAATCCTGGATTTAAGTATAATAAAAAAAGATCGGGCTCTGGCTGAAGAATATTGGCAGAAACTAGCCGCTGTCAATCCGGAGAATCAGAAGCTTGAAGAGTGGCGAAGGAGGATCGGAGAACTCCCGGATTAAAATATTTAACGCCGTTTTAGCTCAGCTGGTAGAGCATTTCCATGGTAAGGAAAAGGTCTCGGGTTCAAATCCCGAAAACGGCTCCCGTAAAAACCGGTTTTATAACCGGTTTTTTG
>CAZLGE010000058.1:0-1387 GCA_964559375.1 uncultured Gammaproteobacteria bacterium
TTTATTTTATTTTAAAAGAAAAAGTCCAAAGTTTTACGTGGCACTATTTTGTCATAAAAGACGGAATATTTCAAGAGGATAGATACTCGGGGGACTTGAAAACATTCCTGCGTCTGGCCGGGTCTAATTTAAACTCCAGATAGCGTAGTTTAAATACATAGCGAAGCTGACCCAAAAAATATACGGCACGAGAAGCCAAGCCGCTGGCTGGGAAATTTTAAAAAAGGTGATTATCGTGGCGAGAATGGCGAACCAGAGAAAAACGATCTCAACCAGCGCGCCACCCGGGCTGTGCAGGCCAAAGAATATTAGAGACCAAAGAGTATTGAGGACCAACTGGCCAAGGAATATGCCCAGGGCTATTTTTACATCCTTACGGTCCAGCCCTTTCTTCCAGATCAGGAACGCGGAGATACCCATAAGAACAAACAATGTCGTCCATACCGGTCCGAACACCCAGGATGGAGGATTAAGCGCTGGTTTGATAATACCCGCATACCAGCCAGTGATAGATGGGGCAGTAAACACCGAGCCGATAATACCGGCGAGTTCTGATATCGCGATCGCGATAACCAGTTTGAAGAAGTTATTGATATGCATATTTAAATTATATCTTAAAAGTCTAAAATATAAAAATAGGGTCTAATTATAATAACAAATCTCCTGTATTCTGGCCCCTCCCTTAATCCCAGACAGACATTTTAATAAAAAAGCCTCAGTTTATACCGAGGCTATATTAATGTTCTTTTCGATACTCGGGAACCGTCCTATCCCGCTGGAGCAGATAAATCTGTTTTCCTCGGGGCAGGTAAAATAAAATTTTTTTAGGATCCGTAGGCCGGTCCATGGCGATCCACAATACCCGGGAAAAATCATCGAAATTCAATAAGTCATAGGTACCGCTTGTCCACTGTCCATCCGGTTTAAGTTCGAGCGTCCAATCAAAGATGAGCCTCAAACCGTGTCTACCTTTCTTAAAACGGATGTCGATCTTTTTTAGCCTCCCAAACATGTGGATGTCTGGGTAATCGCCGCTGGTAAATTCCAGGATAGATCTACAAAATAGCGGCAGCGCGTCCAGGATAGGCTCAGATTCAACTAAGTCCGTCTGGCCCGGGCGTGTGATGAGTAACATAGAACCTCCTCAGGTTGTTAAAAAGACTTTTAATTTAGCATTTCATACCAGTCTATCATCGCCTGATCGCCTGGTCAACCCGGCTTTACCGAATAAGAATTCCCGGGAACGGAGTGTGCTACGGAGATATTACGCTTGAGGTAAATGAAGGACCGACCCAATAAAAAACATCCTTCCATATTGAAACAAAAACCGGCTTTTACAACCACCTCTGTTTTTCTTTTTCGGCAGCTACCCCGTAGGGGGCAGAGG
>CAZLGE010000058.1:1487-2550 GCA_964559375.1 uncultured Gammaproteobacteria bacterium
AAATTACAGGGATCGCTCCAGGCCAGAAATAGGCTATTTTCATTGCCCTGAGAATCATAAGCGATAAATTTAGTGCGATAATCGCGATGTGTTGTGTCCTCAACTGTCCAAGAGCCTTCCCAAACCTCTTTATCACCGACGGCGGCCCGCGCTGTTTTAATAAGCGCTCCGCTTTCTTCGGCGCTAATTTCCTGCTGGCGCCGAGCTAGCGCCTCTTCATCGGACAAAATAACGAGCTCATGCTGATCATTGACTTGATATTTAGCTAGGAGCGGATTAAGGTCGCGAGCGGCAACAGTTCCGGTTTTAGTAAGCTCCATTATTTTAGTGCCGTTATCGGTTTCGATTTCCGCTCGAACACTGCTAATTTCATAATCGCCAGTAACAACAATCCGCATTTTCTGCGTATCACCGGGATAAACTTTTAGGGGATAAATCTGACTTTCTAGGAATCTAATCTTCTGGCCCTGACCACCGGAAACAATGAGATCAGCATTGTCGTCCAGGGTCCATTCCTGGCCCTTATCATTAATTCGTTTTTCCGGAGTCGTCGAGGCATTAGACTGATTGTCTTGGTTATTTAGAGTTTCAACTTCCGTAGATTGCCAGCCGAAAGAAGGAAGAAAAAAATAAAGAGCGAGGGCTGAAATAATTACGATTATTAAAGCGCCAAGCCAATAGCTTTTCTTAGACATAGTTTTATTAATAATATTTATTAAAGCTTATTTAATTATTAATATTATAACATATCGCCGGCAAAATAAAAACCAGACCTGTTTAGAGAATAAAAAGCCCCGTAACGATTAATCGTTACGGGGAGGACTTACTTAAGAAAGAGCATCTTCCTAGTTTGAACATAATTACCGGCTTCCAGTCGATAGAGATAAACGCCGCTCGGAAGATTATCATTCGCCAGGAAAGTATACTGATAATTTCCGGAAACGAGTTCCTCAGCAACTAGAACCGCCGCTTCTTTACCTAACAGGTCATAGACCTTAAGAGAAACGAAACCGCTCTTATTAATAGAGAAGTTGATCGTTGTCGTCGGGTTGAAGGGATTGGG
>CAZLGE010000059.1:0-2549 GCA_964559375.1 uncultured Gammaproteobacteria bacterium
GCCGCAAAGCGTCCAGACATTCTTCGTCGGTTGCATCAGGGCGGATGAAACGAAGATTTTCGCCGATTGTCCCGGCAAACAGCTGCGTATCCTGGGAGACATAGCCTATGCCCCGGCGCCAATCTTCCTTATCTAATTCATCCAGAGAAACACCATTTACGGTTACCGCGCCTCCCTGCGGGCGATAAAGGCCGACGAGCAATTTAATGATCGTTGACTTGCCTGACCCGGATAATCCGGCAAACGCTACTGTCTGACCCTGGAGAGCCCTGAACTCGATGTCGGCCAGAGCCTCTGCCCCTTCTTCGTCATAACGGAAAGTGACGTGACGGAAAGCCAGTCCCTGCAAAGACCCGAGCTTTTTCGGATTAGCTGGCTTTTCTTCCGGCGGCTGGTTAAAGACGGCTTGAGCTATCTCCAAACTGGCCCGCGATTCCTGATATTGCGAAACGACATTACCTAATTCATAGAGCGGGCTGAAGATGGCGAAGGAATAGAACATCAAAGTGAAAAATTCTCCCAATGAAACCTGGCCAGAATAGATCAGCCACAGCATCAGAAACAGGAGAAGCGAGCGCAAAGCGTTTACCATAGTCCCCTGGATGAAACTAAGGGTCCTGATCAGGGTAATCTTGCGCAGCTCCAGCTTGAGAATCTTCTCGTTGACTCCGTTTAACCGCTCGGCCTCTTGCCTTTCCAGTCCCAAGCTTTTAACCAATTCGACATTACGCAAGGTTTCCGTAGTAGACCCGGCTAAACTCGTTGATTCCGCCACTATCTTCTGGCTAGCAGTCCTGACGCGGCGACTAATGGCAAAGGTCGTGAGGCCGAGCAGGGGAATGATGGCAATATAAACCAGCCCCACAAGCCAATGCACGTAAAGGGCGTAGGCAATGACTAGCCCCATGCCCAAAACAGTGAGAAAAACTATGTTAACCAAGCTGACTATAAACTTCTGCGAATCGTTTCTGGCCTTATCCGCTTTCTGGAGTAACTCACCGGAACGCTGGTCCTCAAAGATCCGATAGGGCAAGGAAAAAGCATGCTCAATCATATCGGCATAGAGGGAAGCGCCGACCTTCTGGGAAATAGCATTAACGTAATAATCCTGAAAATTCTTGGCAATACGAGAAATGAGGGCAGCCAGAACCCCGGCTAAAAGCAGCCAGCCTACGCCGCTCAAGAAATCTACCTGGGATAGCTCCTGATAGCGTGATGCGTAGTTATCGATGATTAGACGGAATATCTGAGGATCCACCAGAGAAAAAACCTGATTTACGCCGGCCAGGACCAGGGCTCCGGCCAAAGTCTTCCTATGTTTACCTATATATTCAAAAAGGAGGCGCATATTTTTATTGGGCTGAAAAGAAATTATAACAAGAAAAAGGGTCTCCGTCCATTAAAACGTTACTTTATGGGCTGGGAGACGTCTGGTATAATAGATAATAAGACTATGGCCAATATCTTAGAATCAACAACCGAGCTAGACTTGGTGCGCGCAGCTCAAGGCGGCAATTCTTCCGCTTTCGGTAGTCTTTATGATGCCTATATCCGGAAAATCTACGACTTCATATATTATAAGACCCTCCATCGGGATACCGCGGAAGATATCGCGAGCGAAGTGTTTATGAAAGCGTGGAAAAATATTGCCCGGTTTGAGAATGGCAGCTTCGCCGCCTGGCTATACGCCATCGCTCGCAATGCCGTCACTGACTACTACCGCCGCCATAAAAACCTGATTGATATTGAAGATTGCTGGGATTTAACCAAAGACAGTGATCCTATCCAAGAACTCGATGATAATCTGCAGATCGGGGCTATCCGAGAAGCGATGCGAGAACTAAAAAGCCGTGACCGCGAAATAATCATGATGCGCTTATGGCTTGATCTGCCATTTAAAGAGATTGCGGAGCGCCTTGGCCTACAGGAAGGCGCGGTTAAGATGGCTTTTAGCAGGGCAATTACCCGTCTGAAATCAAAAGTGCCGCTCCTTACTCTTATCGCTATCTGGCCGAGCCTGCTCTCCATGCCAGGTAAATAATAAACATATGACTAATACTGAATTGAACAATATCCTGGCTGAACTATACCGCCTAGAACCTGGCCTACGAGAACATGAGCCGGGCTTGCGCCGGCTCATCGCCAAAATGTCTGACCTAAAACCAGATACTCGCTTCGATCCCGCTTTCGCTGCCCGTCTCAAGGCGCAATTAGCGGCCGAAGCGCAAAAAAATAATTCTCCGTCTTCTCACGAAAAGATGTTTAACTTAAATTTTATGGATAAAAAGATCTATTTTGCGGCCGGATCGCTGGCCGTAGTGGCGGTCGTCGTTCTAATGGCCACAGCGCTCATCAACCCGCCTCTTAAGCGTTCCGTCAGTAACGATTTGTCAACCAGAAGCATTAATCGGCTTTCCGCTAACGCTTTTGGCAGTTTGGCGGCCCTGAGCGCCAACAGCATGACTAACGCCGCCAACCAATCAGCTCCGTTAGGCCTGGGAGGCGGAGGCACGGAAAGCGGAGCTCTTGCCGCTAGGACGCAAAACAGC
>CAZLGE010000060.1:0-2500 GCA_964559375.1 uncultured Gammaproteobacteria bacterium
GTATCGACGAGTTTCTGCTTGCCGGTGTAGAACGGGTGGCAGGCGGAGCAAAGTTCAACCTTGATTTCCGGTTCGGTAGAGCCGGTGGTGAAGGTGTTGCCGCAGACGCAGGTTACCTGACAATCCGGGTAATATTTCGGATGGATGTTAGCTTTCATAAGCTCTTTTTCTTTCAAGCGCAAAATTTAAAGCCGCCTGGCGACTTCGTAAATCTCAGCTATTATTATGATTATTTTTATGGTAATATGATGTTATCATAACTTTTAGATTTAATCAAGAGTCTTGTTTGGTAGTGCCGCTGTGAGTTCCCTGAGATCAGATACTATGACAAAAATAGCTAATATTGCGAAAAATACCTCTTACCTAACCCTGGCCCTCATCCTCCAAAAAATAATTTCTTTCACTTATTTCACCCTGCTCGCCCGTTATATCGGTCCGGCTAACCTCGGTAAATATTACCTGGCCATCTCATTCACCACGATTTTTGCTATCTTCATCGATCTCGGTTTTAGTAATGTTCTGACGCGCGAAATCGCCAAGAATCAGGAGCGGGCCGGCCGGTGGCTGGCGAGCGTCCTGGCTATCAAACTGCCCCTGGCCGCCCTGGCTTTCGGGGCGGTTATTCTTTTGATTAATCTGTTTGGTTATGACGAACTGACCCGTTCGCTCGTTTATATCTCGGCAATATCAATGATCCTGGATTCTTTCACGACGACTTTCTTCGCCGTGATTAGGGGCTTCCATAATCTTAAATATGAAAGCATCTCGTCAATTGTTTTCCAGCTTATTGTCCTATTTTTCGGCTACGGCGCTCTTCTCGCGGGCGGCGGGCTGCGGCCAGCTATGGGCGCTTTAGCGCTAGCCAGCCTTTTCAATTTTTTCTATTCTGGGGCGATAATTCGTTTCCGTCTGAAGATAGCACTCAAGGCCGTCTATGACAAGCCGCTCATCAAGGAGATTCTTATGATTAGCTGGCCTTTTGCCGCCTATGCCATTTTGCAACGTCTTTATACTTATCTCGATTCCGTGCTGTTGTCAGTCTTGGCTGGCGATATACAGGTCGGTCTGTATCAAGTGGCTTTTAAGATAATCTTCGCCCTGCAATTTTTGCCCATGGCCTTCACGGCCTCGCTGTATCCGGCACTTAGCGCTTACTGGCAGACGAACCGGGAGCAGTTGGCTGTTTCTTTTGAACGGGCGATGAATTATTTGATCATCATCTCGCTGCCAATCGTGGTCGGCGCGGTTATCCTGGCTGATCGCATAGTTTTACTCTTTACCGACGATTACGCTGGTGCGGTCTGGCCGCTTAGGATTTCCATCGTTTCACTGCTGTTTATCTTTTTGAACTTTCCTATCGGTTCGCTTCTTAATGCTTGCGATGCTCAGCGTAAAAATACGGCTAACATGGCAATCGTCACCGCGCTTAGTGTTGCGATGAATCTGGTGTTCATCCCGCTTTGGCAGGCGGTCGGAGCCAGCTGGACAGTCCTGGCAACCAATATTCTCATGTTCATCCTGGGGATGCGGGCGGCCGGTAAGATAATTTCTTACCGCCCGGGGAAGAATTTGGTAGTTCTTGGTAAAGGGATTTTGGCCTCCGGTTTCATGGGGGTAGCAGTTTACGCGGGACAGATTTATTTCAACATCTTCATCGTAACGGCGATTGGGGCAATCATCTATTTCTTCTTTCTGTTCCTGATCGGCGGTTTCCGACGAGAAGATATAATGAGTGTTTATCACTCTTTCCGTAAGACGGATGAGGGTGCGGGAAATATCAAGGCTGATATCACTACCGAAATATGAAAACTCTGCTCATTACCGGAGAATACCCCCCGTTTAAAGGCGGCGTAGCCAATTATTATGGTAGCCTGGCCAGTCTTTGGCCGATCGGGGAGAACCTCATAGTCCTAAACAACAACCAGGGCGAGTTGTACCGTGCTAGCAGCTATCCGGCGTGGTGGCCCTCACTGGGCGTCTTGCACCGGAAAATGAAAAATAGCCACGTCGATTACGTCTTAGTCGGGCAAGTTCTGCCTTACGGCATAGTTGTTTTTTTTCTATCCCTCTTCAGGCGTTTCCCTTATGCCGTTTTTCTTCACGGTCTCGATTTGACCATGGCTATGGCCCGGCCTCGGAAACGATTCATCACCGGACTTATTCTTCGGCGCGCTCAAAAAATAATTTGCGCTAACAGCCATGTGGCGCGGCGCGTGAAAGAATCCTACCCCTTTCTGGATTCGGGGAAAGATAAGACGGCCGTCGTTAACCCGGGAATAACGAGCGGGGCTCCATTTGTCAGAGCGGAAACCCTGGCTGAATTACGGCGCGTCCATCATCTGGAAGGAAAGATTGTTCTCCTTGCCCTTGGTCGGCTCGTCAGGCGAAAAGGTTTCGATATGACTATTCGCGCTCTGGCCGGCTTGACGGAAGAACAACTTGACCGACACGTTTATCTAATCGCGGGCAGCGGCCCGGATGAGGGCCATCTGAAAAGAGC